>JBJENB010000022.1:0-11726 GCA_051879975.1 Wujia sp. | reverse complement strand
AAAAAAAGCATTTCACATAGATAATAATATTTTAATACATTGCAATAAGATTTACAATAAAATACACTCTATTTTCAAAATTCTTTTACAACAAAAAACACTCATTTCTAAAAAATAAAATGTCAATATACATTGACCTTTTACTCTTAAAAATGAATGTTCTTCATGATATATGCTGATAATATTCCAATGATTACTCCGGCTACTGTACCGCTTATCGCAAGTACAGCCATATAATACATGATATTGGCATTTTCCAGGACAATTGCCGCAACGATTAGCTGACCCAGATTATGTGCCACTGCTCCGCAAATGCTGACTCCTGAAACAGAAAAAAAACCAATAACTCTTACAACACACATAACCAGTATACTAAATGCCGCACCCGCCAGGCTATAGATTATTACCATGGGATTACCAAATAAAATACCCGCCAGAAGAATTCGTCCAAGGCTTATCATAACCGTTGGCTTTATGCCCAGCCTGTAAAGAGAAATAATGGTTACTATATTTGCCAGTCCCAGTTTTATTCCCGGCACAGCAGTAAAAACCGGCAGAAAGCTTTCCAAGTAGGAAAGCACAAGGGACAGGGCTATCAACACACCACAGATTGCAGTAAGCTTATTTCCCTTCATCTGTTTTTCTGCCCTGTTTTTTTTTGTTTTACTGTTTTCGTTTCTCATACCAACACCTTGTATCCAGTTCTCTATCGGACAACCTCTATCACAAGCCTGTGGGGTAAACAGATTATAGTCTCTCCCACCTCATCTATGGGCTTATAGTCCACACATATTTTATCCGGACAATCCGCTTCCCTGACATACACCCTGTTATTTTCAATTATCACTACATTTTTTCCGTAGTCATTATCTACAACATATTCCTGATTTTTATCCATTGCAAGCACGACAAGCTCCCTTCCGTCAACAGTGAGCCTTACCTGATAACCGGGCGCTTTGGTCCAATGAAATATGACTAAAACAATTAATGCAAGAATAAGGACAACAAGAAATAATATGATATCATTTTTATTCAGTATCCTATTATTATCCTGTTCTCTCATATTCCTGCATTCTCTCTAATCAATATTTCTAAAAATTATCTGATAGCATCCTTCATGCTCTTCACATACTCAGCCACATGAGGCACTGCATCTCTTCCATATTTGGCAATAATTTTTATTATTGCACTTCCCACGATAACTCCGTCAGAAACTTCAGCCATTTTCTTTGCCTGCTCCGGATTGGATATTCCAAATCCAACAGCACATGGGATATCCTTGACCTCCTTAACCAGTCTTACCATCTCACCGATATCCGTTGTAATTTCTGTTCTTGTACCGGTAACGCCCAAAGATGATACACAATATATAAAGCCGTTAGCCTCCCTCGCTATCATCTTTATTCTATCATGGGAGGTCGGGGCAATCAGTGAAATGAGGTCAAGTCCGTATTGCTTACATATTGGATCAAACTCATCCTTCTCCTCGTATGGAATGTCAGGAAGAATCAAACCATCGATTCCTACCTCCTTACAGGTAGATATAAACCGCTCTGAACCATAAGAAAATACCACATTGGCATAGGTCATGAACACCATCGGTATTGTCACAGTTTTTCTGAGTCTCTTGACAAGCTCGAATACATCATCCGTTGTAATCTGATTATTATCACCGAGCGCTCTTATGTTAGCCTCCTGAATAACCGGTCCCTCCGCTGTAGGATCGGAAAATGGTATACCAAGCTCTATCAAATCAGCTCCCGCCTCGACCATAGCATATACTATTTTTTCAGTTGTTTCAAGGTCAGGGTCTCCACAGGTAATAAATGGTATAAACGCCTTACCCTTAGAAAATGCATTAGCTATATTACTCATGAATATCCTCCCCTCTGTAACGTGCCATTGCTGCACAATCCTTATCTCCACGTCCGGAAATGTTTATAACCATAATCTGATCCTTACCCATAGTCGGGGCAAGCTTTATTGCATGTGCAACTGCGTGTGCACTCTCAATTGCAGGAATAATACCCTCTATTCTAGATAAGTACTCAAAGGCATCAACCGCTTCATCATCCGTTATGGCTACATACTCCGCCCTTCCAATATCGTGAAGATACGCATGCTCAGGTCCAATTCCCGGATAATCAAGCCCTGCTGAAATGGAATAAACAGGTGCAATCTGACCATACTCATCCTGACAGAAATATGACTTCATTCCGTGGAATATACCAAGTCTTCCTGTATTCAGTGTGGCAGCTGTCTCATAGGTATCAATGCCTCTTCCTGCTGCCTCACAGCCGATAAGCCGTACGCTCTTGTCATCTAAAAAATTGTAGAATGCTCCTATTGCATTGGAGCCTCCGCCTACGCAGGCAAGCACTACATCCGGAAGTTTTCCCTCCTTCTCCATAAGCTGCTGCTTAATCTCCTTTGAGATAACGGATTGAAAATCTCTGACAATGATAGGAAATGGGTATGGACCCATAACAGAGCCTAATACATAATGGGTATCATCTATTCTTGATGTCCATTCCCTGAAGGTTTCCGATACCGCATCCTTAAGGGTAGCCGTACCTGATTTCACTGCGTGAACCTTTGCTCCCAAAAGCTTCATTCTATACACATTAAGAGCCTGGCGTACAGTATCCTCATATCCCATAAAAATCTCACATTCCATACCCATCATAGCTGCAACCGTAGCTGTGGCAACACCGTGCTGTCCCGCTCCTGTCTCTGCTATTACTCTTGTCTTGCCCATTCTCTTAGCCAGAAGCATCTGACCGATTACATTATTAATTTTATGTGCTCCTGTATGATTTAAATCCTCTCTCTTGAGATAAATCTTAGCTCCCCCTAAATCCTTCGTCATTCTCTCTGCATAATATAATCTGCTTGGTCTTCCGGCATATTCATTTAGCATGCTCTCAAGCTCAGCATTGAACTCCGGATCATTTTTGTATTTATTGTAAGCTTCCTCAAGCTCATTCACTGCATTCATGAGAGTTTCCGGTATGTACTGTCCACCGTGAACTCCAAAACGTCCCTTAGACATAAGCTTCCTCCTTAATACTCAATATGATTTATAATTATGGTCTTAGTAAATCAAGTGCTTCTTTTTTATCGTTGCTTCTCATGAGCGTTTCACCGATAAGAACTGCGTCTGTGCCATTTTCTACAAGTTTTCTCACATCCTCACGAACTCTGATACCACTCTCGGATACAAAGGCTATATCCTCAGGGACAAGGCTTCTCAGTCTTGCCGAATTATTGATATCTACCGTGAAGGTTTTTAAATCCCTGTTGTTGACACCTATTATTTTTGCCTTTGCTTCAAGTGCCATTTCAATCTCTCTTTCGTCGTGTGCTTCCACCAGTGCCGAAAGTCCAAGCTCAGTAGCAATAGCCTGATATTCCTTAAGCTGTTCTATATCCAATATTGTGCATATCAATAATACTGCAGAAGCACCAAGTTTTTTCGCCTCGTATATCATATATTCATCCACAGTAAAATCCTTTCTCAGAACAGGGATGTTTACCTCCGTAGCGATTTCCTTTAGATATTCATTGCTTCCCTGGAAATAATATGGCTCTGTAAGACAGGAAATAGCCGATGCACCAGCATCTTCATATTCCTTTGCTATCTGTAAATATGGAAAGTGCTCTGCTATGACACCCTTGGAGGGAGAGGCCTTCTTGACCTCGCATATGAAGGATATACCCGGTTCCTTTAGTGCCCGGTAAAAGGAAAATTCAAAACCCTTTTCCCTTTCCTGTCTTGCAATATATTCAGCCTCTGAACGAACTGTCTCATAAGAAATGTGCTTTTTCGCCTCCACGATACGCTCTTTGGTTTTCGTTGCTATCTCATCCAATATCATACAAACTATCCTCTCCTGCCTACGAATTAGTAGCTAAGATAAACTCCTCAAGCTTTTGAGCAGCCTTACCGGAATCTATGGCCTCATTTGCAAGCTTTATTCCCTCCTCAATAGGAACACCCTTGACAATGTGAATTGCTGCTCCTGCATTAAATACAACTGCATCCCTCTTAGGTCCCTTAATTTTTCCTCCAAGTATATCCCTGGCAATCTGAGCATTTTCTTCAGGAGTACCGCCTACCAGATCCTCCTTGCTGCATCTTGTAAATCCATACTGCTCAGGTGTTATCTCATAGGATGTGATATTTCCATTTCGAAGCTCACACACAGCTGTCGGTGCGCTGAGAGAAATCTCATCTATACAATCCTTGCCGTATACAACCATGGCAGCTACAAGTCCCAATTTCTTTAATGCCTCTGCTACTGTCTGAAGTAAATCTTCACTATATACACCAAGGAGCTGGTAGTTGTTCCTAGCCGGATTCGTAAGTGGTCCAAGAATGTTAAATACAGTAGGCACTCCGATTGACTTTCTTACAGGTCCTACATATTTCATAGCCGGATGATATTTCTGGGCAAACATGAAGCACATATTCGTCTTCTTCAATACCTCTGCATTCTTCTCCGGCTCAAGCATCAGCTGTACCCCCAGTGCCTCAAGGCAATCTGCCGTTCCACATTTGCTGGAAGCAGCTCTGTTTCCATGCTTTGCTACTGTTACACCGGCTGCACTCGTTACGAAGGAAGCCACTGTAGAGATGTTAAATGTATTGGAACGGTCTCCACCTGTTCCCACAATATCAATCACATCAATATCTTCCCTGTCAACTGCTGTGCCGAAAATTCTCATACCATCAGCACAGGCTGATATTTCGTCTGCCGTTTCACCCTTTATATGGAGTGCTACAAGGAAGGCAGCCACCTGTGACTGCTCGGCTTCACCACTCATAATCTCCTTCATAACGGCCTGTATCTCATCCTTTGTAAGATCCTTCTTGTCCATTAACTTACTTATTGCCTCTTTAATCATTTTAATTCCTCCTTTAGTGTTAATTATATATAATAATTTACATTACATTTTCACTTTGCTAAATCATCTCCTGCCTAAACTATATAGCCAGAAAATTCTCTAATATCTTTTTACCCTTTGGTGTCAATATTGACTCCGGATGAAACTGTACACCATATACCACATATTTTCTATGCTCTACAGCCATGATTTCTCCATCCTCTGTTTTAGCGATTATCTTAAGTTCATCCGGGAGAGTTTCCTCCTCAACAGCCAGTGAATGATATCTTGCAGCCTCGAGCTTAGACTCCATATTTGCAAATATCCTGCTTTCCGTATCCACATCCACTACAGACATTTTTCCGTGCATCAGCCGCTTTGCGTATCCAACAACACCACCGAAGGTCTCGCATATTGCCTGATGTCCGAGGCATACACCGAATATTGGTATCTTCCCTTTGAAATATGCTATGACCTCTTCACATATACCTGCATCCCTTGGTCTGCCCGGTCCCGGAGAAATTATAATATGTGATGGTGCAAGCTGCTCAATCTCTTCAACTGTCATTTCATCATTTCTTATGACTCTGATATCGGGATCTATAGTTCCTATGAGCTGATATAGGTTATAAGAAAAGCTATCGTAATTGTCTATGAGTAGTATCATATCCTATCCCTCCATTTCCTGAGATTTCTCAATGGATGTCATAACTGCCTTTGCTTTGTTTATGCATTCATGATATTCATTGATAGGTACGCTGTCTGCAACGATTCCCGCTCCCGACCTTACGAATACCTTTCCATTCTTCTTGAAAGCAATTCTGATGGCTATACAGGTATCCAGATTCCCGGTAAAATCTATGTATCCTATAGCTCCACCATAGATTCCTCTCTTGTTATTCTCAAGCTCATTAATGATTTCACAGGCTCTTATCTTCGGTGCCCCTGAAAGTGTTCCCGCCGGTAAAATTGCATCTACCGCATCTGTAACCCGACAGTTTTCTCTCATCTCCCCTCTTACTGTTGAACCTATATGCATTACATGGGAATATCGCTCAATTGACATGTATTTTTCAACCTCAACGGAACCGAATTGACTAATCTTGCCTATATCATTTCTTCCAAGATCCACAAGCATGTTGTGCTCCGAGCATTCCTTTTCATCTGCCAGAAGCTCCTTCTCTAATCTGATATCCTCCTCATGGTTTTTCCCTCTTGGTCTGGTTCCTGCCAATGGGAATGTATGCAGAATTCCATTTTCCAGCTTGACCAAGGTTTCAGGCGAAGCCCCTGCAACCTCAATGTCATCTCCACTCATGTAAAACATATATGGCGAAGGATTAATGGTTCTCAGCACTCTGTAGGTATCAAACAGGCTTCCTTCAAAGTCTGCCTCCAATCTGTTGGACAATACGACCTGAAAAATATCTCCCTCGTAGATATATTTTTTAGCCTTCTCAACCATTTCACAGAATTCCTTCTCTCCGAACAGGCTTCGATAATCCGATTTAAGTCTTGCCGGCTCGATATCTGCTTCCTTTCCATATTTGATTAGATTAATTATCTCTGTAATGTCCTCTATTGCCTTTACATAATTTTCTAAAATATTATCTGTTGACGCATTCACTATGATAGCCATCTTCTGCTTAACGTTGTCAAAGGCAATTACCTTATCAAAAAGCATCAGGTCTACATCATTAAAGCCCTCCTGGTCATTGGCATCAAGGTTCAGCTTTGGCTCGCTGTACTTTATGTAATCGTATGCAAAATATCCTACAAGACCGCCTGTAAAGGATGGCATACCTTCTATTCTTGGACTTTTGTATTCTTCAATTATTTCATTTATGCAATCTGCCGGATGCGCAACCTGTTCATCTCTGATTATATTTCCGTTATCATCCATAACCTTTAACCGTCCGTTCAAACAGGTTATACATAGCTTTGGCTTATATCCGAGGAAGGTGTATCTTCCCCATTTTTCCTGATTCTCCACGCTTTCAAGCATATAGCAGTGTCTGCTTACCGCCTTTAGCTTTCTCAATACCTGCATGGGAGTTACAAAATCTGAATAAATTTCCTTACACACAGGGATAACTTTGTAATCCTGTGCCAGCTTTACTGCCGTTTCCAATGTGGGTGTTATCATATCTTTATCCTCCTTACATGTTGAATCCTGTTATGGTTGACTCAAATCCCGTAGGCCTTCGCCTACCTGTAACAGACACTTCGTCTCCGCTTTATAGGATTATCACTATCAAGCAGGCTTTCGCCTACTTGATAAGTATACTTTGTACACATCTCGCTTACCAGCTCGATGATGTACATTCGCCAAATGGACATTTGCATGCAAGCATGCATGTCCGCTTGGCTCATCGTTATAATCCCGTAGGCCTTCGCCTACCTGTAACAGACACTTCGTCTCCGCTTTGCTCCGACTCAGTGTCTGTTACCCGCCAAATATATATTTCATATTGCAAGCAAGCTTGCATATGAATATATGTTTGGCGGGATTATCACACAAAAAAGTCCTTGACAAATATTGCTATCTGTCAAGGACGGTTAATCAAAAAATATACCGCGGTGCCACCTTGATTCATGGTTTACCATGCTCTCACAAGATACTATCATATCTCTCACCACTCACGCGTGTGTTACGTCATGGAATACTCAGAGTAAAACTCCTTTGACCATGCCCTCAGTGGTCCATTTGCTATACTGCGTTCTGTCCGGCTCTCAGCTATCCGGGCTCTCTGTGAGTGCACATATAACGTTATCTCCACGTCATAGGTTTTGCTCTTTTAAATTTTATAGTGATAATTATAATCCCATTTTTCTAAATGTCAATGATTTTTTTTAGTTTCCAATATCCTTTATCTGTTTAATCATTTCCAGATCCTCTGAGGTGACCTTCATATTGGTACAGAGCTTCTTTCCGGCTGAGGTGGTAACATTGATTTCAATAATACTTCCCTCATCAATACTCTTTGTTGCTGCAACAAAAAACTCCGGAACCTTCGGATGATTGTTTTTAAATCTGTCAAACAATCCTTTAAGCTTAAGCATTGCCATTGGATTCATAGCCTTTAACCTGCCTTTCCCTTTATCTTAACCGGCTAATTTCCGAATATTCTCTGATATCCGTAGCTGAAAATTTTGCCTGTGTTCTCTTTCTTTTCCTTGCAATCTTCTATTACCTTGAATCTATTCTCCTGAATATGTGTATTCATTCTATTTTCACAGTTGGTATTGCCACAGCCCATACAAATCCCCTCACACAGTGTTTTAGGATTTTCTGAAAGCAACGCATAGAATACAACACTCTTAGAGGGATTAAGCACGCCATACTCGTTGGCAGTTACAGAATCATCCTCGATAATAGGCTGTTCCTCGACCTCGGATTTTCTTCCGTACACATCCATAATCAGTCGTTGCACCTCCGACAGTGGAATTTCATTTCCGATAAATACATACTTCTGTACATATCTTCTATGAAACCTTGCATAGGAGGTATTGAATTCCTTATACATGCAAAGCAACAGCTCGTTGGCAATACACTCCAGCTTATATGCAGAATCAAGCTCACCTGCTCTTGTATATCTGTCTGACAGCCTGTCAATTCCGGCTCCAAGGGTCATGACTACAATCGCCGACTGACAATTATCTATTTCCTTTACCCCCGTAACCCTTTGATTTATTCTGTAGGCAGCATAAGGGGAAATGTATAGCTGCAATTGCTCATAAACCTTCATGAGCTCTTTTCTGTCGTTCTCATCAAAGTGATATTTTCGGATAACATTATCTATAAATGTATCAAGCTCCCTTTGTTCAAGAGACATTCTCATTTTCATATACAACACCTCAAGCTGCTTGATAAAAATTGATATCCACAGTAAAAATAGTTACTGACAATATAATCAACTTATATCATAGTATTTATTTACATAAATTATACCCATATAGTATTGTCTTAATACACTACACGCCCTTTTTCAAACATACATCCTGCAGGCAACAGCTTTCACAATGAGGCTTTGTTCTGGCTGTACAAACTGCTCTTCCATGCTCAACAAATCTGTGGCAAAGGTCATTTCCCTCTTCAGGGGGAACCAGCTTCCACAGCTCCATCTCAACCTTTTTTGGCTCCTTGACATTGTCTACAAGTCCTATTCTGTTAGATAATCTTATACAATGGGTATCGGTCACAATTGCGGGTTTGCCATACACATCTCCCATGATCAGATTGGCGCTTTTTCTGCCTACTCCCGGAAGTGAGAGAAGCACATCAAAGTTATCCGGCACCTTGTCATTGTATTCGTTGTGCAAAAGCTTCATACAAGCACTGATATCCCTTGCCTTGCTGTTGCCCAAACCACATGGTCTTACAAAGCTCTCTATTTCCTCCACCGAAGCCTCTGCAAGAGCCTTTACGGTAGGAAATCTTTTGTATAAATCCTTTACAACAACGTTTACCCTGGCATCCGTGCACTGAGCAGCAAGCCTGACCTCAACCAGGAGCTTCCAAGGCTCATCATATTCCAAGTAACACCTTGTATCCGGATATTCCGCCTTTAGTTTTTCTATGACCAGTAAAGCACGTTCTTTCTTTCTCACTTTTTTAATAATTCCTCTTTCGCTTTTTTGTATTTCTCCAGCAATCTCTGTTCCTGTTTCACATCGTCAAGCCTTGTAATATCACTATTATGTTCAATATCAAGCAGCTTAATCTTAACAGCCATGGGATTGGTCTTAACCTTACAAATATAATCCATATAATTCTGTGGCTTTACCCTTGTAAGACAATCAATCGCTTCAATAATCTCCTTGGGAAAACCCTCTCTTGCTATATCCTCCAGGGTATAATCCGTATCCTCCACCACATCATGAAGAAGTGCAACACATATTTCATATTCCTCATCCAGCTGCTCTGCCAGATGAAGTGGATGAAATACATAGGGCATTCCTCCCTTGTCAAGTTGACCTTCATGTGCTTTATAGCATAGCTTCAATGCTTTTTTAGTAAGCTCTGTATATATCATATTTGTCTCCATATTGGTGTTAAACTACATGCTCAAATCATAACATATATAAGATAATTTTCAAGTGAAAACCAAATGTATTATTTTTGCTCCTGTATCTGAGCCACAAGCTCCTCCAGATACATCCATCTTTCCATTTTATTGTCCAGCTCCCCGCTAAGCCTTTCCTTCTCTTTCGATAGCTCGGACAACTTCACAAAATCGCTGGATGCCCCGGTCATTTCAACATCGATTTCCTCCAGCTGTTCCTCCAGCTTGGATATATCTGCTTCAATAGTATCATATTCCTTCTGTTCATTATAGGAAAGCTTTAGCTTTTGGTTATTCCTTGGCTTGCATCCCTGCTTGGAAATAGTTTTGTTCTCATCCTTCTTTGGCATCTGTGTTTTCTCTGCCATTTGTCTTCTAAACTCGTAGTCAGTGTATCCGCCTTCACTTTGTACTATCCTGTTATTCTCCTCAAAAGCAAATATTCTCCTTGTAACCCTATCCAAAAAATATCTGTCATGAGATACTACTATAACGATACCGTCAAACCTGTCCAGATAATCCTCCAGAATGGTCAATGTGGTAACATCCAAATCATTTGTAGGCTCATCCAAAATAAGGACATTCGGTGCTGACATAAGCACTCTGCAGAGATACAGTCTTCTCCGTTCTCCTCCTGAAAGCTTTCCTATTAATCCATACTGGTCTTCACCCTTGAACAAAAATCTCTCCAATAAGGCTGTAGCTGAAAGCTTTCCATCAGGTGTATCCACATACCATGCCTCATCTCTGATATAATCTATCACTCTTTCGTTGGGATCCATATCCTTGCCAAGCACAACCTCCTGGGCAAAATATCCCGTCTTAACAGTTGTTCCCTGTATAATCTCTCCGCTGTCCGGTCTTTCAATACCCATAATCAGCTTAAGAAGCGTACTTTTACCACAGCCATTTTTACCTATTATTCCTATCCTGTCATTGCGAAGAAAATTATAGGAAAAATTATCTATTATTTTTTTGTTTCCATAGCTTTTGGATACACCATTGATTTCAATAGTGGTTTTTCCCAGTCTTGAGGATACAGAATCAAGAACCACATTATCGTCCTTAACCGGTGCCTTCATGGCTGACATTTCCTCAAATCGTTCCAACCTCGCCTTCTGCTTGGTGCTTCTGGCTCTTGCTCCTCTCCTAACCCAGGCAAGCTCTGTTCTAAGAATGGACTGTCTTTTCCTCTCCGTGGCATCTGCTATCTGTTCTCTCTCACTTTTCAACTCAAGATAGCCTGAATAGTTTTCTTTATAAGAATAAATTTTACCCTTATCCACCTCTATAATTCTATCCGTCACACTATCCAAAAAATATCTGTCATGGGTAATCATAATCACTGAGCCTCTATATCCCTTTAACTGTTCCTCCAGCCATCCGGACATCTGGCTATCCAAATGGTTTGTTGGCTCATCCAAAAGGAGCAGGTCTGCCTTGGTCAACAAGGCGGATACAAGTGCAAGCCTTTTTCTCTGTCCACCAGACAAATGACCGCACAGCTCGTCATAATCAGTGATTCCCAGCCTGTTCAACATTGTCTTTGCATCACTTTCTATTGTCCAACGGTTTTCTTCGGTTACTAAATCCTTAATGATAGCCTGTAGAACGTTATCATTATCATGAAAAACCGGAGTCTGGGGAAGATATCTCACCGTTAATTTATTTGCAATTATGATTTCTCCCGAATCCGGTGAATCTATACCGGCTATCATTTTCAGAAGTGTGGATTTCCCTGTTCCATTTATTCCGATAATTCCCGCTTTCTCA
>JBJENB010000021.1:0-2912 GCA_051879975.1 Wujia sp. | reverse complement strand
CAGAACCCAGGTTATTAATCATTTAAAACAGAAAAAAGATGAAAAAGATAATATGCGGAATGTTATTCCTGTTGGCTGCGGGCATGGGCTTCACTTCTTGTAGCGATGACGATGAGGACAACCCCATTAGTCACAGCACAACGCCCGAAATAGAGACTGCCGGAACCTATACAGGCACATGGACTAAGGAGCAGGTTGGTGGCGACACAACAACCGGCTCTGGCACTCTAACTCTCTCTGCTACCGACGCTGAGGGAAAGAGCGCAAAATATGTGACTTACGTTACCGTAAACTGCAGTGAGCTTAACCTCGAAAAGTCGTCAACGGCAAACATCTCTTTTGCCAACGATTTCTTTTGGTTCAGCAATATGAACACAACAAATGGTTTCGGTACAAAGTTCAATGGTAAGATAAATGCAGATGGTAGTGCGAATATAGCATTCACACTCGTGGAGAGAGAAGGTCGCAAGACTTACACTTTCAACTATACATTTGAAGGAAAGAAATAATCGTGTTAATTAACGGTGTGGCAGCTTAATGAACTGCCACACCATATTCAAACTAATTTTTTAAAATTATTAATTATGAAAAAACAATTACTTCTCGGTGCACTCCTTATTGGTGCCGTTTGTGCTAATGCACAGATTGAAAAAATCGTGGTTGACGGCTCTGCTGCCGGTCTTGGTGCTGATCTTACAGCAATAACTGCAGGTACTGTTCTCGGCAGTTCTGACAATATTACCGTAAAGGCTGCATACGAAGACAGCTACAAGGTGGTAAGCTGCGCATTCCAGGGTTACAACAATGTAATCGTTAATGGAGAGTCTTTCGGTTTTGGAGATGGTGTTCAGGGAAATACAAACCCTTCTGGTCAGAAATTAGTTGACCTTGATAATTCTACACCTCCTACTGCAGGCACTGTTATCCAGATTGATGTTAAAAAGGATGGTTACCTCGTGGTAGTTTCCAAACTTTCTTCTAACAAGGAATACTATGTATGGGAAGGTGATGCCACATGGGCTGCTCCAGTAGCTTACTCTCTGTATATGGATTGGAGTGCTGCTGAAAATGCAGAGCATCCTACAATTTCTTATTCATGGCCTGCTGAGGCAGAGTATGGGTATCTTGACTTTTCTGCTGCTGATTTGGACAAGTATGTTGACCTTACAACAGGAAAGGCACGCTGGCCTGAGAAGGTTGAGCTTGGTGCTGATGCTGCAGACGTAAAGAAGAACGGCGTTGGTGTAATTGTCTTCCCGGTATCCGCTGAAGCAGGTTCTTACCTCGTACAGGCTGCAGGTTCTAAAATTTCTGTTCCTGGTGTAATCTTCTCTGAGAATCCTATCACTGACCTTCAGATAACAGGTGCTGATGCCAATGGCAATCCTCTCGCAATCACATTCATCGGCGAGGGTACATCTATTCAGGGTGTAAAGGCAGCTACTACTGTTGACGCTCCTACTTACAACCTCGGCGGTCGTGCAGCCAACAAGGGTCTGCTCATCCAGAAGGGTAAGAAGTTCGTTAAGTAATAACCATCTTTTATTAGCTATGTCTGCATTAGCAGGCGATTGAACCTCAAGAGGCGGCACATTATGTGCCGCCTCTAATGTTATTTATTCATTTTTTCTCCGAAATTCTTGGTTGTTTCAAATAAATTGTTTATCTTTGCCCTCAAAAAGTGAGATATGGCAAAATTCATTAATCCATTTACCGATATCGGTTTTAAAAGAATCTTCGGTCAGGAGTTCTCAAAACCGTTGCTGCTCGACTTCCTCAATAGTCTTTTCGAGGGAGAAAAGCATATCGTAAATCTTACATTTCTCGATAAGGAACAGCCTGCCTTGTTTGAAGAGGACAGGTCGTTGATTTATGACATATATTGTGAGACAGATGAGGATGAGAAGATTATCGTGGAGATGCAGAACAAGTCTCAGCCTTTCTTTAAGAATAGGAGCATTTACTATGTATCGGAGTCAATAGCCCGTCAGGGTGAGCGAGGTTCGAGTTGGAACTATGCTATTGATTCTGTATATCTTGTGGCATTTCTGAATTTCTGTCCTATGGACTTTAAGAATCAATTCCGAACCGATGTTGTGTTTGCAGAGAAAGGTACTGTTGACCAATTCTCTGATAAGGTGAGGATGATTTTTCTACAGCTACCTTTGTTTACGAAAGAAGCTGATGAATGTGAGAGTAAAGTAGAACGTTGGATTTATTTATTAAAGAATATGGAAACATTAACCAGATTACCATGGGCGGCTCAGAGTTCCGTTTTTGACAGATTGGCAAAGATTGCAGATGTAGCTTCTCTTACGCGAAGTGAGAGACTAAAATATGATGAGGCTTTAAAGAAATATCGTGATACCTTGAGTGTGCTTGAAGGAGCACGTATAGATGGACTGACTGAAGGTAGAGCACAAGGCTTGGCTGAAGGCAGGGCCAAAGGCCTTGCAGAAGGCAGGGCGAAAGGCTTGGCAGAAGGCCGTGCAGAAGGTCGTGCAGAAGGTCGTGCAGAAGGTCGAGCAGAAGGTCGAGCAGAAGGTCGAGCAGAAGGTCGAAGCGAAGGTATTGCTGAAGAAAAGAAGGCTACTGCTTCGAAGATGAAGTCAATGGGATTGCCAATTGATAGTATATCCGAGATTACAGGCTTATCTGTTGAAGATATAAAAGATTTATAATAGATGAGATATAAAAGCGGTGAGGAGTAAAATAATCCTCACCGCTTAATTATTATTTCGTAAACTTAATCCAATCAACATCCAAGAATGCTGCATCGTTGCTCACTGATGAGCGGCAGTTGAAGTAGCCTACCTTGGCTCCTATCCATTTGCCCTCCTTGACAGTGAAGGGAGAACCGAGCTTAATGAATTTCTTGCCGTCGAAGCTATAGTAGAACTGTGCCGACGAGG
>JBJENB010000020.1:0-11803 GCA_051879975.1 Wujia sp. | reverse complement strand
TATCTCCTTAGGAGTCTTATTCTTTAACTGCTCCATGATACTCTTGATTTTCTCAAGTCCCTCTATTCCCTTCAAAGTAAGTGTTTCAATAGCATCCATATGATAACCATACTTCTCATATATATCAATCATTGCATCCCACAATGTCATATCAAGTGACTTATAGTAGGCTGCTGCCTCACAAAGGGCCATAGTAGCTACGATTGCATCCTTATCTCTTGCGTGTGTTCCAATCAGACAGCCGTAGCTCTCCTCAAAACCGAAAAGATATGTGCCGGTTCCCTTTGTCTCGAATTCAAGCATCTTCTGACCAATAAACTTAAAGCCTGTAAGCACCTCAACAAGCTCCACGCCGTAAGCCTTCGCCATATCATCTACAAGGTTCGTTGTAACAATGGACTTAATAAGTACACCGTTTTTCGGAATACCCCTTGTTGCCTTAATCTGGCTGAGCTCATATTCCGCAAGTAAGCTTCCTGACATGTTACCTGTTAAGCAGTGATATTCTCCTTCCTTGTCCTTGACATACACTCCCAATCTGTCCGCGTCAGGGTCTGTTGCAAGCACAAGGTCTGCATTCGTTTCCCTTGCAAGCTTAAGTCCCAGCTCAAATGCTTCAGCAGCTTCCGGATTCGGATAACTAACAGTTGGGAAATTGCCGTCCGGTTGCTCCTGCTCAGGAACTACGATAACCTGCTCAAAGCCGATTTCACGAAGTACCCTTCTTGCCGGGATATTTCCGGTTCCGTGAAGAGGAGAATAAACGATCTTAATGTCTTTGCCATATTTGTCAATGCATTCCTGATGGATTACAAGCTTCTTAAGCTCAGCAATGTATGCATCATCAATTTCTTTTCCAATAATTTCATAGAGGCCCTCATGAATTGCCTCCTGCTTAGGCATGGACTTTGCATCCTGAACTGCAATGGACTTTACCTCTCTCATGATACCTGCATCATGTGGAGGAGTAATCTGTGCGCCGTCCTCCCAGTAAACCTTATATCCGTTATATTCCGGTGGGTTATGGCTTGCTGTTATATTGATACCTGCTATACATCCCAGATATCTGACTGCAAATGAAAGCTCCGGAGTAGGGCGAAGTGACTCAAACACATATGCCTTAATTCCGTTTGCGGCGAGACATAGAGCTGCAACATCTGCAAACTCTGGAGAGCATCTTCTGGAATCAAACGCAATTGCAACTCCTTTTGACTGACCCTTTCTTTTGATTATATAATTTGCAAGGCCCTGTGTCGCCTTAGCCACTACATAATCATTCATTCTGTTGATACCTGCTCCGATTATTCCTCGAAGTCCTGCTGTACCAAATTCCAAATCAGCATAGAAGCGTTCCTTTATTTCTTTGTCATCATCCTTAATTGCAAGTAATTCCTGTCTTGTCTCCTCGCTGAAGAATGGATTGGTAGTCCACTCCTCATATACCTTCATGTAGTCCATGATGTTCCTCCTTCTATTCGACTATATCCAGTAACGTTGTTAGTGAAGGATAACTGTACACTTTATCCTCACCGTCATCTGTTTCATTTATTGTATAGCTCTTTATTAAATAACCACTCTTATATAAAGTAATGGTATGTATTCCTGTAACCTTCGAAAATGAAATCGGAGATATACCCACATAATCTCCATCCACATATACACTAACGCCCACCGGAGCAGCTACTGTGACTGTATTGTCTGTTGTTATACCCGAATCTGAGACTGTGGTATTCTCTGTACTCTGCTCTGTCTCGGTTGTGGTATCAGTTGAGGTATCTGTGCTCTCCGAGGTGCTGTCGGTGCTTTCCGTAGTATCTTCAGTAGTCTCCGTAGTATCGTCATCATCCTCGCCGTCTATATTCTGAAGCTCTATAGTGAAGTTCTTAACCTTTTCTGTCACCTTGAAGCTTCCCTGAAAGGTCTGATATCCCTCAGCCTCTATCTTAAGACCATAGCTGCCCAAAAAATCAGTATATGTCTTCCCGGATATAAGCTCGCCATCCACATATATCTTTGCGTCCATCGGTGTGACTTCAAATACAACCGTCCCCTTGGGAACTGCAATATCACTCAAATCAACTAACGTCTCAGAATCCTTTATAACCTTTATTTTCTTAGTTTGGCTATAACCATTCTTATTTATTCGAAGTGTGTATTCACCTTCGCCCACCGGAACAAGCATATCTGATGTGACGGGTACGATCACATCGTATCCCAACTCCACCATGCCACCGATATACGAATCCTGATTGCTAAGTCGTACATAGCCGTGTCCCGATGTAATAACAACCGACACAAGCTTGTTGCCATAAATATACAGTGTTACCTTATCCTCTGTACTAACCTCTGAAACATCCAGCAGCTTTCCATCGTCAACAACTACAACATCCTCCCACATAGAACATGAAATACCTTTATAGACGGCTTTTCCGTTCTCCTTGTCGGCGGTAAATTTATTGGTATCCTTAACAATCCTTGTATTGCCATTGGCTGCTATGCTAACAAGCTTCGATGTGTCCTGGTAATAGACAACATCGACCACACATCCCATTCCCAACTCACTCAAGGAAACAGCATTGCCACGGGTATTCGTGACAGCCACACCTCCATGATATATCAACGAGTGGGATTCCGAGGTTCTGCAATCTATAAAACTAACTGTGCCATCTTCCGTATTGATATTCGTAATCACAGCTGTCATGCTTAGCTCAGTGTGAGAAATATCTGTCTCCTCTGTATTGTCATAAACCTTTACTGAACCGGTATCACCACATCCGCCTATAGAAAGAATTATAAAAAATATAATGGCTATTAATAATTTTTTTCGCATAACACCCACCTTAACTTCTGTATTATACTAAATAATTATTCAAATGTGAAGTAAATATCCTCGAAAAATGTATTTTATTTTCGTTACAAAAAATATAGAGAAACAGCTAACCCCTGTCAGATATGTACATATAAAGCTTCTGTAGCAGATTAAGCTTCTTATCCTCGTCCTCCATAACCTTTTCAAGCTTCTCATTCATCTTAGGCGATATATGGTTTTTGGAACCATTTATGTATTGATTACCTATTTTGTAGAATTTTTCCGGATAGCTGTACAAGGTGTAGATGTACAAAATATCTTCTGCATACAAGGGGCATATTTTATTATAGCTTTCAAGTATATCTCTGGCAAGGTCGAAGCTATAGTCATTTTTTTCCACTGTTTTTCTCATAAAATGGTAAACATCAGCAAGCTGATTTCCGACATAAAATTTATCAAAATTAATAGTGGCTATGGAAACCCTGCCACCTTCTCCCTCATACATCATAATGCTGTGGTGGTTGTACATCCCATGACAATACCCCAAATGTAATCTCATTTCCTCAAGATTGACATGCCCAAAGCTCTTCTCACACTCCAATGCCTGAGGATAGAAATAATGATATGCCCTCATGTACATTTCCTCAAAATCCTTTTTGGGTCGACGCTTATATATAAAATTATGTATTCGTTTCAATTCCTGATTTCGTCTTCTAAAATCACTACTCTGTCTGATATGGACATCACTTTCTGTTTCTTGAAATACCTTCGTACAGGCAATATGCAGCTTTGCCAGATTCTCGACCGCTGCCATTATTTCCTCTCTGGAAAAAATATCGCATTCTCTTCCGTCAAAAAAGGTTCTCATAACATAAGCATTGCCATATCTATCGTATGACACCAGCTCTCCTTCTTTGTTTTTTACACATCTGTCAATCCCAATAAATCCTGTCTCATAAAGCCTTTCCTTAAAGTTGTATTCCGCTATCAATCTACTTTCATTCACATCAGGGGTTTTTAGCTGAAATATCCCCTTATCCGTACGAAGGATGGTTGTTCCTCTTCCTCTGGAGGTCTGATATATTTCCATATCATACTGCTCGTATACCTCACTCATTTTATCAGACAATACAATCCCCTCCTCATATCAATCTTCTTAATTGTATGTCCAAAACGAGGATATTATTCTTATAATGTTAAGTATGACAAAGTAAATTGGGCACTATAACGAATGAATAAAAAAAGCCATAATAGCAATATATAGTTCAACATCGGTAGGTGAGAGACCGAGCTTCACGAATTTTCTGCGAGGCTGCAGACGACAAACGCATCTATCGTCGTCCAAGCCTCGCAAATAAAACTGATGTGAAGCGAGAGTAACGAACCGTGATGTTGAACTATATATTGCTATATGGCTTATTGGCCATCTTTTATTCCTGCCGTTTTTTACGCCTATTATGTGGATGAAATAATATTGATTGCTATAGCTTCAAGCTGCTCCCTTGTATTGAGCTCAGGGTTTTCTATAACCATATCTAAAAGCTGATGAAGTATTTGTCCAAGCTCCTTTCCCGGTTTCATACCGAGTTCTATCAGAGTCTTGCCGTCAATAGCCAAATCTGCCAGAGTGACACATTGCTTCTTATCCAAAAATTCCTGATACATTTTTTTCATCCTCTGAAGATTTTCCAGACGTTCCTCTAAACGATAGTCACTTTGACCGGCAATGTCCGCTGTTCTGATAAGCATAAAATCCAAGAAATTCTCAGGGCCTATCTCATTAAGAAACCTTCTAAAGGCCTTATCACCCATTCCACTTAAGCCATAGTCATGATTTAATATCAGCTTACAGGCTCTGTTAATGGTGTTGTTGTCAAGACGTAATCTTCGAAGAATCTGTCTCGCCATGTCCGCACTCTTCTGTTGATGTCCATAGAAATGATCCACTCCGGCATCATCAGTTGTCTTAGTGGCTGGCTTACCAACATCATGCAAGAGAGCACTATACCGCAAAGTCATATCCTTCGGTATATGCTTCATTACCTCTATGGTATGAATTCCCACATTATATTTATGGTAAGGATTGTTCTGGGCTGTCTTCATCATCTCGTCAAACTCCGGCAAAATAACCGCTGTCAAGCCCAGCTCATATGCATCCACCAGCATGTCCGGATTATCTGAGGTTATAAGCTTGGTCAGCTCAACCTGTATTCTCTCTGCACTGATACTCGACAGAAAATGAGCCTGCTCCACCATAGCTTTTCTGGTAGGCTCATCTATCATAAAACCAAGCTGTGCCGCAAACCTTACTGCCCGGAGAATTCTTAATGCATCCTCATCAAATCTGTCCTGAGGATTTCCCACGCATCTAACTATGCCCCGGTCTAAATCCTCCATACCTCCGAAGATATCAACCAAGCCATCCCTGTCATTGTATGCCATTGCATTGATGGTAAAATCCCTTCTCTGCAAATCCTCCCTCAGGCTTGCCGTAAAGGTTACCTCCTCCGGTCTTCTGTGATCCCTGTATTCACCATCCACCCTGTAGGTTGTCACCTCGAAAGTATATGGTACCTCCAAATTGTCATCCACATTTCCGGCATGCATTCTGTCCACCACAACGGTAACAGTCCCATGCTGAATCCCCGTGTCAATGGTTCTGCCAAATATCTGTTTCACCTGCTCCGGCTTTGCTGAGGTCGTTATATCCCAATCATTGGGATATTTGTTAAGGAGGCTGTCTCGAACACAGCCTCCCACAATATACGCCTCAAAACCGGCATTATTTAATTGTTCAATAATGTACCTGGCTCCCGCCGGCATGTCTATCCTATACATTTTACTCTCTTTTAATTTATCTAATATCATTTATTCCAACATGTTCACAGGATTTTCTTACTACAATTTATCCCTAAAATTTAATATGCCTTTCCAAAATAAACCATCTTCTTAGCCGGCTTTCCACAGTGGACACAGACATTTCCGAGGTTTTCCTGCTCGAACGGCATACACCTTGTGGTTGCTCCGGTTTCCTCCTTAATGGCTGTCTCACATGACTCCTCGCCACACCACATAGCCTTTATGAAGCCCTGCTTATTCTCAATAATATCTGTGAATTCATCCCAATTAGCCGCTGTGTGAGTGTTAGCATTTCTGTGTTCAAGGGCTCTGTTATACATATCCTCATGCATAGTTTCAAGGAGTTCTCCGATTTTAGCATCAAGCTCCTCAAATGGAATCACATATTTTTCTCTTGTATCCCTTCTGACAACAACTGCCTGTCCTGCCTCGATATCCTTTGGTCCAACCTCGACACGGAGAGGAATACCTCTCATCTCCTGCTCTGCAAATTTGAAGCCCGGATTCTTGTCAGAGTCATCAACCTTAACTCTGTAATTCTTAGCAAGAATTTCCTTGAGCTGTGCTGCCTTATCAAGAACCCCCTCCTTCTTCTGCATAATAGGTACTATCATAACCTGTACAGGGGCAATCTTAGGCGGAAGAACAAGTCCGGAATCATCTCCATGTACCATTATGACCGCACCGATAAGTCTGGTAGTTGTACCCCATGAGGTCTGGTGAACATACTGGAGCTTATTATCCTTATCTGTATACTGAATTCCAAATGCCTTGGCAAATCCATCGCCAAAGTTATGGCTGGTTCCTGATTGAAGAGCCTTACCGTCATGCATAAGAGCCTCTATTGTGTAGGTTGCCTCTGCACCTGCGAATTTCTCCTTATCAGTCTTTCTTCCCTTTATGACTGGTATAGCAAGAACGTCCTTACAGAAGTCTGCATATACATTTAACATCTGAATGGTTCTTTCCTCAGCCTCCTCAGCTGTTGCGTGGGCAGTATGACCCTCCTGCCACAAAAACTCTCTGGAACGAAGAAAAGGTCTGGTTTCCTTTTCCCATCTTACAACAGAGCACCACTGATTATATACCTTCGGAAGGTCTCTGTAGGACTGGATTTCCTTGCTGTAAAAATCACAGAATAAGGTCTCTGAGGTAGGTCTTACACACATTCTCTCCTGCAACGGATTGAGTCCGCCGTGAGTTACCCATGCAACCTCAGGTGCAAATCCCTCTACATGATCCTTCTCCTTTTGAAGAAGACTCTCAGGAATAAACATAGGCAGATAGACATTCTCTACACCGTTTGCCTTGAAACGCTCGTCCATCTGCTTCTGAATGAGCTCCCATATAGCATAGCCTGCCGGCTTAAAGACCATACAACCCTTAACGCTGGTATAGTCAATAAGACCTGCCTTAATTACAACGTCCGTGTACCACTGTGCAAAATCCTCCTCCATGGAAGTTATCTGCTCAACTAATTTCTTTTCCTTTGCCATAATTATATCCTCTCGTATTAATTGTATTCATAATGCTTAATCAACATATATTACTTATTACTTATTACATTTATATTACATAATAGTATGATTATATAGATAATGTAAATCCATTTATTTTGTATTTTATTCAAATTCATCCATCTCTATAACGTCAAATGCCTCGCCAACAGGCTCGCTCTTGAATACCATATGTTCCCCTGTTATAGGATGGTCAAGCTCTATTCTGGATGAATAAAGTCCTATCTGCCGATATTTCCTTTTGGTCCTCGCAAAGCTTGGATTATATTTCGTATCACCCCAGATTCCACAACCTCTGGAAGCCATCTGAACCCTAATCTGA
This sequence comes from Wujia sp., assembly GCA_051879975.1. GTDB lineage: Bacteria > Bacillota > Clostridia > Lachnospirales > Lachnospiraceae > Coprococcus_C. The sequence goes on along the minus strand of JBJENB010000020.1, from coordinate 4,296 downwards.
TGATGTCTGCCGGTTTCAAGCTCAATAAGTACATAGCTCAGTATACCCTCGCTGGTCTCAAACACATCAAGAACCTCGTAATAAAGAGACGCCTTTTTTGCTCCCTTGTCACCCTTTTTGGCTACCTTAGTTGTATTGTTCTTTGGGTCTCTCACAAGGTAGTCAACTAACTCTCCCTCAAAATCGGGGAGCTCACCTGTTAGTATCGCCTGATAATACTTTGTTATACCACCATCCTGCATACTGTCTGACAGCTTAGCAGCAGCCTCCGGTGTCTTTGCAAATATCATTACCCCGCCAACGGGTCGGTCCAGTCTGTGTATAACCGCCACATAGGGCTCTTCGTCGCTGTCGGAATTGTCAAACAAGTAATTCTTTATCAGGGTAATCATGTCCTCATCATTGGACTTATCTCCCTGTGACGGCACTCCGTATGGCTTAACACATGCCAACATATATTCATCTTCATACAAAATATCAAGCTTCATATATATACCTCGATATAAAAACTACACTGGTGATATAAGGTTTATACCACCAGTGTGTAACCTACTCCTTACAATAGCATTTTCATAATGAAAATTCAAGCATCAGAGTAACAAATACATATTCAATTTACTGCTCGTCTATAATTGAGATTACCTCTGCAACATTGGCCTCACAGGTCTTTAGAACAGCTTCCTCATCATGCATTACCTCATTCATGTCACCAAACAATGCGATATAGAAAATGTATCCTCCCTTTTCATATACCTGTGTTGCCTTTAACTGAATAGCATTCATAGGGTACTGCATTGCATCCTCCTGCAGCATCTTCATATAAGCCTGCAGCTTTGCCAATACCTCTGCATAAGCTTCCTCTGTCGGCTTTACTACCGCAATCATATCCGACTGCGTAGATATCATTGGCATTTCGCACACAAAATCCTCATACATATCTGATGATAAATCAAATACAGCATTAAAGGTTTCGGCATCTATATCCATATTCGGAAGATACAGAAAGCTTATCTTTCCCTTGATATAATCAAGCTCCTCTCTTGCAGTCAGCTCAATGGCATCCTCCTTGGTTGCTACATCAGTAGTCGCAGTATCCTCTGTTGAGTTCTGTGTGGTTGTTGTAGTCTCTGTGGTCTTGTCGTCCTTCTTACCACAAGAAGCGAGTAATAACATAGCAGCCCCGAGAGCCATCGCTATTATGAGCTTCTTATAACAAGCCTTTTTCATAAATGGTATCCTAATCATTTATTACTCCTTTATATATGTTTTTGCATTATTTATCATAATGCTCCTACCATACTAACATACATGTGAGCAGTGTACAAACCATTTCATTTTCCAAAATTTCTATTTTTTTCTTTTAAATAATCCCTTTGACCTCGTAACAGCAACTTCATCATTGGCATGCTGCATTTGTCTTAAAATTTCGTCCAATTTCCTGTATCTCGCTTCTTCCTTTTCTTCCTTTTCTCTCATCACCGTGTCAAACTGGCGCATCACATCAGTAGTTATTTCATGCTTAATTGACTCTGAGATTATATCCTTGTTCTCCCTTAATGCATTGGCAACAATTTTATTCATTACAGCTTGTAATTGAGCCTGCTTAAAGTCAACTACCTTAAGCTTATCCTTATCTTCTGAGCTTTCCTGAATGCTCTGTATGGAGTTATCCTTGGTGTTCTGTATAGAATTATCCTGTGTCTTTACATCACCTTTATTTTCGAATGAATTATCCTGAGACCTCTTATGCCCGGACTCACATTGTGCCTCATCAGTTTCTCCATGGCTTAATTCGGTTCTTTCAGCATTCAATTCCTTGCTCATTTTTTCCTTTTGCAGCTCTATTCCACGCTTTATGTCTTTAAGGGCAAATCCCTTTTCCTTGAGGAGCTGCACCTTTTTAAACATCTCAATATCCTTGTCATCATAATATCTATGTCCCATGGAATTTCTCTTAATTTCAAGTCCCAGTTCGTCCTCCCAGTACCTTAAAACATGAGCTTCTACTCCAAGCTTCTTTGCAGCTTCCTTTATAGTCATTGTTTCCATATGTATGTCTCCTCAAATATAAATTATTTGGATACATAAAATTACTTTGATTAAAATTTTGTTTTCATATCCAATATCAACTTTAACACAACATAGGGAAAGGCTTGCATTTTATCGTTCCAAATATTTTGACAAAATATATAATAAGTCAACAATTGGAGCGAAACACCCTTGCTGTTCGGCTATACACTTCCCACTATCTGGGCATGTTCGGGACTTTCACCCGTTAGAGCGCGCCCATGGCGCGCAAACAAACAATAAGGCTGCCGTTAAAACGGCAGCCTTATCTTACAATATTATTTTCCGTTTACATAATCCTGAACCTTACTCTTCAGAAGGTAGAATTGACAAGGACCTGCGTCAAGAACCACCTTGTGGAACTCCTTCTCATCAAAGCTTGAGCCGAGTGCATTCTCTGCGTACTCATACAGCTCCTCGAACTCTAACCAGCCAAGACAATACATCTGATAGTTTGCAGGCTCAGCAACGACATAGTCTATAATATCCTGAGCGACTTCCTGATTAAAGCCCTGCTCAGCAAGATAGTTCTGAGTATCCTCAAGAGTCCAACCCTCATAATTTACACCTATTTCTATTCGTGCACTTACCAAAAGGTTGAGTCTGTCATTTATTCTTTCAATATCAGCATAGGTTTCATTGCTGAATCCGTTGTAATATTTGAAGGCTTTGGCTTCAACATAAGTTGCCCAGCCCTCCTCATAACCGTTAAAGCTAAGAAGCGTCCTAATCGGTGCCGGATTACTTGACAGGAAATACACAAACTGATACATATGTCCCGGAACCCCCTCATGACAAAGTGTACTCCAGATTGAACCTGTGCTGTCTGTTCCCTCATTGATATAGATTGAATTCTGTAAATAATTATCCAACGGTGGAGTCATGAAAAATGCAGGACTTACGCTATCTTGAAGAGATTCATGAACCGGTGTAACAGTAAAATCGATATCCGGTATATCAGGGAAGCTGTCATCAAATACCTTTTCAAAATACTCAATTGTTTCCTTATAATCTATATCTGTGTATATATTATCTGCTTCATCAAAATATGAGACATATCCATCGTAGTCAGCAAAAACTACAGTATATAGATCATCCATCTCCTTCTCAAGTCTATCTTCAATTGCAGCGATTGCCTCCTCAGGTGTCTTATCTGTTCCAACCTTACTAGCCAAAAGATACTTATAGTAATCCTGACCATTTTCATAATGAGCTAACCCAAGATCATTTACACCTGTATCCTGCAGCTCCGTAAACACATCAATTACATTCTGGTATGTAGGTATTATATACTCCAGAACCGCATCATGGTTCATTTGCTTATAGCTTTCGATTTCATCAGCAGTAATTCCCGGTACTGTTTCAATTCTTGTGTTGAAGGTTTCTATCAAGACATTCTTCTCAGGAGTGGCAATAAAGTCAGAGCACTGTCTTATAACCTCGCTGGCTGAATTGGAGTTCATAAATAGTCCTCTGTCTGACTTTACCCTTTCAAAATCCAGATATATCTGAAAATAATCCGGTGTCAGCTCCAGAAGCTTCAGGTAATCGTCCACATCTCCCATATCATAAAACTTATATTCAGCCATAGTTATAGGATAATTGGCCTGAAGACCACTGGTATATGCAAACGGCTCATACATATATGCATAGTCATAGGACAATAAATCAGTAAGAAGATATTCATGAAGAATATCATAAATAAATCTCTGATCCTTGGTTAGAAGCTCATACTCAAAGCATTCTAACTCATCTAATTCCTCCTGTGTCTCCTGCCTGCTCTTCTCAATCCCTTCCTCAGACAAATCACTGTCTTCTTCTCCTAAGGTTGGCTCCGGTGGAGTTATGCCATAGCCCTCCGGGTCAGCCAGAGTATAGTGAAGGGTAATCGTATCACATACAACACTTTCCTCAAAGCTCTCTTTAAGGTATTCCTCAAATTCTGCCTGTTCCTCCAAAGCCTCTGCAGAATCCGGATAATCTAAAAGTGTGTCACCAGTATCCTCTGTGGTAACAATTACTTCAGTTGTCATATCCGTGTCAGTAGAAGTCTCAGCAGTTGTTCTCTGTCTTTCATTTGTTGTCAAATCCTTAACCTTGCCACAGCCTGCAACGCTTCCTACCAAAGAAATTGCAAGAATAATGGCACATAAAGTTTTCTTTTTTGATTTAGTCATATAACCTCCAATATTCCTTATATTTAATAAGACACCCACAAAGATATTGCAG
>JBJENB010000019.1:0-11825 GCA_051879975.1 Wujia sp. | reverse complement strand
ATACGATTTCTGTAGTTCCGGTAATACCGTATTTGCTTAAATCGATTTCTTTCATCTTGCCCTTTACCTCTTTCTTTCCTATGTTTGTATCCGCCAATATCGATAAGCTTCGATATCACAGACAGTTATATATTAACATTCTCCGTTTTTTTGTCAATATTGAACATAATGAATTTACAAAAAAAACGAGAAGTTTTTTCAACATTTTTACCATATCCCTCTTGCCGACTTCGTCGTCAAGCTGGTCTTCGTAAAAAAATGCCAGCAAGCTGCATTTCATCCCTCTTGCCGACTTCGTCGTCAAGCTGGTCTTCTCATCCCTCTTGCCGACTTCGTCGTCAAGCTGGTCTTCGTAAAAAAATGCCAGCAAGCTGCATTTCATCCCTCTTGCCGACTTCGTCGTCAAGCTGGTCCTCTCATCCCTCTTGCCGACTTCGTCGTCAAGCTGGTCCTCGTAAAAAAATGCCAGCAAGCTGCATTTTTTTACTCGTCCCAATTATGATAAACGCTTTGTACATCATCATCCTCATCAAGCAAATCAAGAATTCTTGTCATCTTCTTGATATCATCCTCTGATGTAAGCTCCACGTAATTCTGTGGTATCATCGTTACCTCTGCTTCCGCCATCGGAATATTGGCTGCCTCAAGAGCCTCTCTTACTGCTGTAAAATCATCCGGTGCGGTAATGATCTCAAAGCTGTCTTCCTCATCTGCAAAATCCTCTGCTCCGGCATCAAGTGCAAGCATCATAAGCTCATCTGCGTCACCTGAGTATTCCTCCTTATCAATTATTATCTGACCCTTCTCATCAAACATATAGGATACACAGCCTGTGGTTCCAACGTTTCCGCCACCCTTTGTAAATGCATTTCTGACATTTGATGCTGTTCTGTTCTTGTTGTCTGTGAGGGCATTTACGATAATAGCAGTTCCACTTGGACCATAACCCTCATATGTACAAGTTACATAGTTTACAGAGTTTGCGTCTCCTGCTGCCTTCTTGATACCTCTGTCAATGGTATCGTTCGGCATATTATTCGCCTTAGCCTTGGCAATTACATCACGGAGCTTACTGTTGTTAGCAGGGTCAGGTCCACCCTCCTTAACAGCGACTGCAATTTCTCTTCCAATTATGGTGAAGATTTTGCCCTTAGCCGCATCATTCTTCTCCTTCTTGTGCTTAATATTAGCAAATTTTGAATGTCCTGACATAGTATCTTACTCCTTATCCTCTTTATTTTCTAGTTTCTCGATTCTGACAAGTGTTATCATCTTATCACATATATTTACAGGAATAAACTTGTATCCCTCATAAACGATTTCAATATTCTCATTCTCCACAGGAAGTCTGCCCAATTCATACAACAGAAATCCATTCAGGGTTTCAAAATCCTCATCAGGGAAGCTTATATCTATGATATCCTCCAGCTCTGAAAGAGAGGTTCCTCCCTCAACCATGTATTCTCCTGAATTAAGTGCCTTAATATTATGTTCTTCCTCGTCATGCTCATCAAATATATTGCCTACAATCTCCTCGATGATATCCTCCATGGTAACAAGTCCTTCCGTCTGTCCATACTCATCCAAAATAACTGCCATATGTATCTTCTCTCGCTGCATTTTTTGGAGGAGCTTAGATATATTGAAGGTTGGATGAATAAAAATAGGTTCCTCCATGGCATCCGTTACCGGAGCCTCCGGATTATTCATATATGCCTGCATGATATCCTTAAAATGAAGGACGCCTACAACATTATCCATATCCTTCTCAAATACCGGGTATCTGGAAAAGCTGTTATCCAACGCAATATGCAATGCCTCTTCCACAGTGGCCTCCTTATCCACAGCAATGATCTTCTGTCTGCTGGTCATGATATCTCTGGCATTTTTATCGCTAAATTCAAATATATTGGATATCATCTCAACCTCATTGTCTTCTATGATACCCTGTTCATGACCTTCCTCCACCATGGAAAGAATTTCTTCCTCTACCTTATCCTCATCAACCTTTTTCGAAAAAAGCTTCTTAAAGCTACTGGGGCCTCCTTGGGACATAAATGTTTTTCTCCTTTTTTATAATTCAAGACTTATTCTAAGTGCTTCGTTCACTCTGCTGATAATCTGGTCATCCAGATGACATACCTTTTCCTTAAGTCTTTGCTTGTCGATTGTTCGCACCTGTTCTAATAGTATAACAGAATCCTTAGCTATATCGCAATACCTTGAATCAAGTTCTACGTGAGTTGGTAATTTTGCCTTGTGAAGCTGAGAGGTTATAGCTGCTATTATCACGGTAGAGCTATGCTTATTCCCTGCTTCATTTTGTATAATAAGTACTGGTCTGATACCGCCCTGCTCTGAGCCTATTACAGGCCTTAGGTCGGCATAATATATATCGCCTCGTCTGATTATCAATTATTTCACACTCCTATTGTTATTACTAACTAATCAAAGTATTTCCAATAATCGCCAGGTGTATACATTATCATCAAGATTACAGAAGATAATTTACACAGCATTCATCAATGCCGTTAAATCTGTAAACTCTGGGAACTCTTCTTGCAATATTACATACAAGCTCATAATTAAAGCTTGCCGCCGGTGCCGCCACCTCTTCCACGGAAATATTCTTATCTCCATCCGCACCAATCAGTATAACCTCATCCTTTACGGATACATCCGGTATATCTGTAATATCAACCATTATCTGGTCCATACAGACTCTACCGATAATGGGTGCATACTGACCTTTAATAATAACTCTGCCTATATTGCTCTGGGCCCTTGGATAACCATCTGCATATCCCACCGTCACTGTGGCAACCCTTGTCTCCCTTTCCGTTATATAAGTCCAACCATAGCTTACTCCGGTTCCCGCAGGAAGTGTCTTAACATGAGCCACATGAGCCACAAGTGACATTACCGGCTTGATTACCACTGACTTATCAATTTCCTCAGAGGGATAGAGTCCATAGGTTACTATACCCAGACGAACCATGTCAAATTCGTCATCGTCCATCTCCATGGTTCCCGCGCTGTTATCTATGTGCTTAATGGCAAATGTTATGCCCTGTTTTTCCAATTGTTGAATAAAATATTTAAACCTACTCTTTTGTTCTAACGCACAAGATTTATCTGCTTCGTCAGCCCGGGCATAATGCGTAAATATGCCTTCCACTTCCAGTCCCGGAAGTTCATATAGACGGGTAGCCTCACGGATTCCCTCATCAGACACAGGAAATCCAATTCGCGACATTCCCGTATCAACCTTAATATGTACCTTTGCCTTGCATTTCTTTGCAACAGCAAGCTCTGACAGGAGCTTACACTCCTCATAGCTATAAACTGCCTGTGTTATATTATATGCAAGCAGCCTGTCAAAATCTCTTGAATCTGTGTATCCTATAATCAATATAGGCTTATCAACTCCGGCTTTTCTAAGCTCCACTGCCTCGTCTATGGTTGCCACACCATAATAATCCGACAAATCATCTATCCTTTTGGCTATCTCTACCGAACCATGTCCATAGGCATCTGCCTTTATTACAACCAGTATCTTCATATCCTCTTTTACAAGACTCTTCATGGTCATAATATTATATCTCAGGTTATCCATGTCTATCCTGGCATATATCCTATTGTATCCTACCGAGCTAGATTGCATAATAATCCTCCTCCAATACTCTGGTAATACTCTTGACGATATCCCCGGCAATCATACTGTACCTGCCCATTCTGATAGCTGCTTCCTGACCGGCAAGCCCATGCATACAAACACCAAGCTTTGCAGCCTCAAAAGCATTCATTCCCTGACCACAAAGGCTAGCAATAATTCCACTTAAAACATCCCCTGAGCCACCGGTAGCCATACCATTGTTTCCATTAATGTTTATAAAGCCCTGCTTTCCTCCATCAGAAACAATCGTTCTTGAATCCTTTAATACAACCACTACTTTGTGCTTAGCCGCAAATTCCCTTGCGATATCATGCTTATTCTCTTTAATTTCAGCAGTCTTCATGCCTATTAATCTTGACATTTCCATAAGATGTGGGGTAAGTATTACCTGTGCCTTCGTATCGTCCAAAATACTTGTATCCAAGGCCAATGTATTCAAACCATCTGCATCTATTACCAGCTTCTTCTGGAAATTTTTCAGTACTTTTTCCAGCATAAAGGTTGCATGCTCACCCATTCCCAGCCCCGGACCAATTACAATTACATCTGACCATTCAAGTACAGTCTTCATGGCCTCACGTATTGAATTCATATCCTTGTTATCATAGGTTGTAAGCAATGCCTCCGGAAGCCTTGACTGAATAATTTCCCTATTCTCATCAACCGTGCAAACTCTTACAAGACCACAGCCCATCCGATAGGCAGCCTCTGCCGCAAATAATACAGCTCCCGCCATATTTCGGCTTCCACCTATCACTGCAACCTTTCCATAGCTTCCTTTATGGGTATCCATTCTTCTGGATGGAATAAGCTTGTTGATGTCATCTGAATCATAGGTGTAAAGACTTGGCTCAACAAAATCTATAGCCTGCTTCGGCACACCTATATCCACCAACGTAACCGCACCGGCATACTCCTGTCCCTGCCCCGTCAATAAACCCAGCTTCATAAGTCCAAAGGTAAAGGTTGCATCTGCCTTGACAGCTGAACCATGCACAAAGCCTGTGTATGCATCTATTCCCGATGGGATATCTATTGAAATCTTGTATCCCTCTATTTCATTAATCATGGCAACAGCTTCGGCTTGCTTACCTGATACTGCCCTGTTCAATCCCACTCCAAATATGCCGTCTATTACAACATCATATCCATAATCAAGTATCTCATCTATAAATTTCATTCTCAGTTTTTTGGCTATCCCATACTGCTGAATAAAGCCCTCACTGGACTGCTCAAGACCATTTATCCAAAAGATTTCCACATCATAACCCGCAATATGTAACATTCTTGCCACTGCGATACCGTCTCCACCGTTATTCCCGCTGTCTACAACCACAAGTACTCTTGATTTTACAGAAAATCTATCCTTTACAAATTCAGCAATACCTAATGCTGCTCTCTCCATCAAAACCATCTGAGGTATACCCAATACATTGATTGTATATTCATCTATGCGTAACATTTCCTGTCCGTTTGCTACGTAATTCATCTCATATCCTCCCTCGAGACATCAAGTTTTATCCAAATTTGTATTATATAACAAAGCAGTACATACTTCAAGAGTCCTGATTCATTGCATTTCTTTGGCTTGTTGATCTTACAATTCTGTTGTATAATGAAACAGACATTTATATTCAGATTAATGATGAGGTATTGGGAATGTACATAAACGGATTAGGTTTTGTAAATGAAAATGTATTTGCAGTTAATAATACCAGCGTTTCGTCTGCTACAGCGACGGATTCTGCTGATAAAACCATTTTTGACACTATTCTGGCAGAGGAAACTGCCAAGCTAAATGAAAATTCGGATAAAAATACCTACAAGCTTGATGACATATTCAAGGAGGCAGCAGAGAAATACGATGTATCATACGACCTTCTAAAGGCAATCGGTTATCATGAATCAAGATTTCAGGCTGATGCAACCTCCAAGGTTGGCGCTATGGGAATAATGCAGTTAATGCCCCAGACAGCGGAGGCTCTTGGTGTAACGGATGCCTATGACCCTTATCAAAATATAATGGGAGCTGCCAAATTATTAAAAAAGCTTTCAGATATGTACGACGGCAATCAAAACCTTATGCTGGCAGCCTATAGTGCAGGAACTGGAAATGTGGCAAAATATGACGGAATACCACCCTTTAAGGAAACCCAGAATTTTGTGTCAGACATCGCCGCGCTGTTAAATCAGGACATAGATGTTTCAGGAGTAACCGTTACAGTCAATGGTTCAAATAGCATTGACACCTCTGTCACTGCCAAAACGATATACTCCGGCATTACCGGTGCTGTCACTTCCACAGATATCACCAAATTAACGGAATCTGATAAAACATCAGAAAACGAACTTTTAAGCTATGAACAATATAAGCTACTAATGTATTATTTCGAAAATATGTTGGATATCATTAAAAATAAAGCATGAGAAGACAATAATCTTCTCATGCTGTTCTGATCTATCATCATTGATTATTCTGCGTAGTGAAACAGAATCTCTGTCATACTCCACATAACCATTTTATCTCTGTTCATCCTTAAGCTTAGTAAGAACTAAAATACTCGCTCCTGCAAACAGAAAGGTAGAGCAGAATAAAATCAACCAACACTTTATTGTATGAGTCTTTGACCGCTTAAACATCACCTCTTCTTCATTTTCAGAATCAGAATCCTCTTCATCAAAGCTAATAGTGACATGCTCTATTTCTGTATTCGTGGTAGCTTCATCAGGTGTATCCGTCTGCTCAACATGTATTCCATACTGGAGCATCTGAGTCTGCATATCAACTATTGTCTGCTGAAGCTCTTCGATGGTTTCGGTCAAATCACCGATTACCTCATCATAAGCATCCTGCATACTTGCTACCTGTTCGTTACAACTGTCCTCCAGTTCATCCTTCATATTCTGCATATCCTCTTCCCCAACAGGAGTCAGCTCATTCAAATCATTTGTGCTTCCCAAGGCTTCCATGGACCATCTGCTAAATGTCAGATATGACACCTTTTCAGTAATACCATTCAGCGAGAACAATATGCCTGAGAATAAAAGCTGGAAAATAAGTACAAATGGGGCAAGGGACATTGCCCTGTCACCATTCTTACTTGCCGCTGAGATAAGAAGACCAAATCCTGCTGACGCATAAATAGTAATAAATATGGTTACTATCATCTCTACAACAGCATTTCCAAATATCACTCCTGAACATTTCGGACTTCCTTTAACAGCAACAAAGACTGCAATCATAATAACGGATTGAATAACAGCCATCATCGCCTGAACAATATATTTAGAAAGCATATATACCGGCAGCTTCAAATTCGCCATGTATTCACGTTTTAATATGACCCGTTCCTTATAAATTTCCTGAATGGTATTAAATAATCCCATCCAAATACCGGCACTCATGAGGGCAAACAGAATAGATCTGGTCTCAAACATTTTCTCGTATATGCCCTTCTCCGCAACCAAAGCCATAAGAAGTCCAATTAGAACCGGTTGAATAAATATCATAATTAGTCTTTCAATATCATTCTTAATTAATGTAAGATATCTTCTGACTAATACAGAAAGCTGATTGATACTGCTTGCCTTTCTTGGTTTGATTTCCTTTGAAGCTTCGCTACTAGCCGTATTGCCAAGACGATTTATTCCGGAAGCCTTAAATCTTGCCTCCCATGCCTTTGTATCAGCTGTAATCATATCATAAACGCGAACAATATCATTGGTATTGAAGAAATCCTTGATTCCATCCGGTTTTCCACAATAACAGAGTTTTCCGCCAGAACCCATTATAATAACCTTATCACACAAATGCAGGTTATTGGTAGTATGCGTAACCATAATAATTGTCGTCTCCTGCTCCTTGGAAAGCCTGCTTAAGGTATGCATGAGATGCTCTTCTGTTCCAGGATCGAGTCCTGAAGTAGGCTCATCCAAAAAGAAAAGTCCAGGATTGGCAAGAAGCTCAACTGCAATACTTGCTCTTTTCTTCTGACCCCCGCTAAGTCGTCTTATATATGTATCCTGGTGCTCAAGAAGCTCAACCATCTCGAGTACATCCCGTATACGCTCATCAATCTCAGCCTTTGATGTATCCTCCGGCATCTTTAGCTTTGCCGTATAGTACAGCATCTTTTTCAGGGTGATATTTTCATAAATGATATCCTGTTGTGGAACAAATCCAATAATATTTTTTAATGTTTGAAAATTATCCCTAAGATTAATCCCATTGCAGAATACATCGCCGCTTACTTCCGAATCAAAGCCACTCATAGCTGTCATCAGTGTCGTTTTACCCGCACCGGAGCCACCTATGATTGCCACAAATTCATTGGCACCTATACTGCAATCCACCTTATCCAATATTGTTTTCTTGCCTCCACCGGCAGGAACCTCTTTATTAAGCTGTCTGATTTCCAAAGCAATACCCTCAGCATTAACCTTGTAAAACAGCTTATCTCCATTCAATATGAAGGTGGTATTCAATATTGTGAAGATATCCTTATCATCAAGCTTAACGGGTCTGTCAATTTTGATACCATTGACAAACACACCATTTGTAGAACGGTTATCAAATACATAAATCTCCCCATTTCTGAACCTGACACCTGCATGATATCTGGATACGGCAACATTCTGAAGTCTGATATCACAATTCTCAGCACGACCGATACTGTTATCACCATCATGAAGATTATAGGTCTTCCAGGTTCCTATGGTTGAATTGTTATCATACAGCATTAATACAGCCGCCCTGCCCTGCATACTCTTGGTAGTACCAAGTCGTATTATCATATCATTTCCGTCCCCACCATAATATTGACCCGGCTGAATCTTGAAGAACTGCTGACCACACGCAATATATGTTCCATTGGAGCTGTTATTGTCCTTAAGATAGAATACTCCCTGATTTATACAAATTTCGCCATGGTGACCTGATACAATGTCAGAATTAATAACAATACTATTATCTCCTGCACGGCCAAAGCTATAAACAGCCTCAGAATAGGCACTGAGATCCAACTCATTAATACCATTGTTATCTACAATAACAAGTGTACTCTTCTTACTATCCTGTTTATCATACTGTTGTAACATACCAGGATCAAAATAGACCGTTCTATCCCCTAAGTTATTCTCTCCCATTTTTTTCTCCTTTTTACCAAAAATCGAGTAGGAATATACCTACTCGATTTTATGCTTTATGAAATCATCGCAACATATATGCGAAGGATTCGGCTTATCTTTTTTTAACCTCTTCTCAGGAAATCAGGAATCTTAATTCCTGCACCTGAATTAGCCTGTGGCTTTACCTGTGCCGGCTTAACAGGACTGTTTAAATCTACCGGAGTAGGCTTCGCCTGTGTATTCAGGAAGGATGGCTTCGCAACACTTGATGTAGCACCTGTAATTGGCTGTCCTGAATATGTCGGAGTCTTAATTGCAGTTGGTGTAGGCTTTGCGCTTGATGTTGGCATTGAGACAGTACCTGTTGCCAGATTCTCCTCAATTCCGGTAGCAATGATTGTAATGCATACATCCTCACCCATAACGTCATTGTCAACAGTACCGAATATGATGTTGGCACCGTCGCCTGCAACCTCAGTAAGGTATGTAATGGCATCGTAAGCTTCAACTATACCAATATTACCTGAGAAGTTTACAATTATATCAGTCGCTCCTGATACAGTGGTCTCAAGCAATGGGCTATCCATAGCTGACTTGATTGCATCAACTGCCTTGTTATCTCCACTTGCCCTACCGATACCGATATGTGCTACACCCTTATCTCTCATTACAGTCTGAATATCAGCAAAGTCAAGGTTGATAAGTCCCGGCTTATTGATAAGGTCTGTTACACCCTGTACACCCTGCTGAAGAACCTCATCTGCTTTCTTTAAAGCCTCAGGGATACTGGTACGCTTATCACATATCTGAAGAAGCTTATCATTTGGAATAACAATAAGTGTATCAACATTTTCCTTAAGCTTTGCAATACCGTTGATTGCATTGTTCATTCTTGGCTTACCCTCAAATGAGAAAGGCTTTGTAACAACACCTACAGTAAGGATACCAAGATTTCTTGCAATCTCAGCTACAACAGGGGCAGCACCTGTTCCGGTACCACCACCCATACCACAGGTAACAAATACCATATTGGCATCCTTCATGATATCCGTGATTTCCTCTCTGTTTTCCTCAACTGCACTGGCACCGATTTCCGGCTTTGCACCAGCTCCCAATCCCTTCGTAAGCTTCTCACCTATCTGAATCTTGGTAGTTGCTCTGCTCTGAGACAAAATCTGCTTGTCCGTATTGATGGCAATAAGTTCAACTCCCTCAACATTCTCATCAATCATTCTGTTTACTGCATTGTTTCCTGCACCACCTACACCAATTACAAGAATTCTTGCAGGGGTTTTTTCGTCGTTTGATTTTATTTCAAGCAAGGTTTTTTCCTCCTTATATTGTATTCTTCTTTTAAAACTATGGTCAACGAAACACAATAACCCATGTTGTCACATTATTATCTATTAGTGTACAATTATTTTACTAATAAATCAATATTTTTTTCTATTTTTTCTTGCTAAAGCTTGCTGTAGCATCATCAGAATTAAAATCCTTCATGTACAGAGTTCCCTCCATACCTTCAAGTCCCTCTAAAATGCTACCAAGATTCATCATTTGTATTTCCAGATACTGTCCGGAGCCAAGCTGAATCTCAATCTTATCATAGATTAAAACAATCTCCCCCTCGTTTGTAAACTTTATCCTATCAATTGATAGCTCATACTTTTCTATAAGCTGGGTAATGGACAATATTGCTTGAAATTTAGACACATCATCGATAGGAAGCTGCTCACCTACCTCCCAGCTGTCAAAGCTTAAGCCATCAATACACGGAACTCCTTCTATAGGCTCTGAAGCCGACTCCAAAATAATTCCATCCTTATCAAAGAATACATATCTGTTCATATATTCCACACATCCGGATATAAGCTTTTCATATACAATCACAGAAACCTCATTACGGGATACAAATTCTATTTCCAGCTTATCCACAAAGGCTATATCGTCTATTGGATTGAATTTGTTGTAAAGATACATTGTAATTGTGTTATTCGAGAATCTTCTGCTCTTAATGGAATCCACAATTACCTGCTCATCCACAGTATCACACCCTGTTACCTGTATCCTTTTTACTTTAAATGCTGTCGTCACATATATCAGACCAATTGCCAATACAAGCAATACAGCTACAACTATTTTCTTCTTCATAGGCATATATCCTTACCCTAAGTTATTTTATTGGATTTGCCTGTCTTGAAATTCCCAACACTATTCCCATTTCTACCATAAGGAACAGCAATGATGTACCACCATAGCTGATAAATGGTAGTGTAACACCTGTATTGGGAATCGTATTTGTAACAACTCCAATATTAACCAATGTTTGAACCGCAATATGAGTCATAATTCCGGTAATAATAAATCCACCATAGCTATCCGGAGAATTGTTAGCAATATTTTTAAACGAAATCAGCAGCATTATAAATAAAATAATCACTGCAATAGCTCCAAATAGTCCAAGTTCTTCACAAATAACGGAGAAAATCATATCATTATGGGATTCTGGCAAAAAACCTTGTTTTTGTATACTCTGACCCAAGCCTCTTCCAAATAATCCTCCTGAGCCAATGGCATACAGTGATTGCATAGTCTGAAAACCATTTTCGCTCGTTTCCGGATTAAGCCATGCTTCAAATCTGTCCCCTCTGTATCCGGCAGCAAATACACCAATAACAGCAATGGCAACACCTGCCATACCCAGTAAAAGGAGGTGTAAAAACTTTGGACTTGCAACAAAGAGAATGACAACAACTATTGCAAAGCATACAATTGCAGTAGACAGGTTTTCCTTTCCTATCAGCAGAATACACACCATAGGCCAAAAAACCACCTTGAATATTCCCTTTAAATCAGACAATTTGTCAGATTCGGCAACACATATATGTGCCATGTACAATATTAATATAGGCTTGCAGATCTCAGAAGGCTGAAATTGCTGTCCGCCTATGGAAATCCACCTTGAAGCACCATGGCTGGATATACCTTTCACCAATACATATGCAGATAATATAATCGCTAT
>JBJENB010000018.1:0-11850 GCA_051879975.1 Wujia sp. | reverse complement strand
TATTATGTTACATAGTTTTTAAAACTATGTATATGACTATTGTTTATAATTTAGTTAGATGATAGAATGGAGTAAATTCCGTGAGGGGAAGTATACGAATTCAGCAACAATATTCGCGAGAAAGTAATGGATATTTGTCATGGAGTGGGAGAATATAATGAGAAATTGGAATGAAATATACAAAAAAACAGATGAAATGCGCATGGCATGGGCAGAGAGCGATGCAAAAAGAGATGAGGGAATCACTATTCCTGACGGCATTGACATGAAATGTGATATTACATATACTTCATCAGCTGCTGAGCCTGAGAAACGATGGCATTTGACAGATATTTATTATCCGAAGGATAAAATGGAAAAATATCCGGTTATAATAAGTGTTCACGGTGGAGGCTGGTTTTATGGTGATAAGGAATTGTATCGCCTCTATACATCATATCTGGCAAGCAAGGGGTTTGCTGTAGTGAATTTTAATTACAGAAGAAGTCCTCAGTATCTATATCCCTGTGGCTTTTTCGATGTGTGCTGTCTGATGGATTTTATTATTAGAAATGCTGATGAATACGAATTTGATATGGATAGACTGTATATGGTTGGTGATTCTGCCGGTGCCCAGCTGGTAAGTCAATATTGCATATTTGCAACATCCGAGGAATATCGCTGTTTATTTGACTTCTCAGATAAGCTTGATTATGTGAAACCATCAAAGGTTGCACTAAATTGTGGTATTTATGCCATGAATGATTTGTATGACTCAAAGGACGAGCTTTGTGAGTGGTATATTCCGGAGAATATTTCTCATGATTTATTTAAGAGCTTTTATAATGTGTTGGATTATATGAAATCGGATTTTCCTGCAACATATCTTATGCTTAGTGTTAATGATGGCTTATCGGTTCATACATTGCCTATGAAGAAAAAACTGGAACAGTTGGGGGTTTCTGTGGTCTATAGGGAATTTGGAGAGGACAATGAGCAGGATGGTCATGTTTTCCATTTGAACATGAGAAGTGAAAACGGAAGAAAATGTAATCACGAGGAGATAAGCTTCTTTAATGATGAATTATAAAAAAATATATAAAAAATATTGATATTCAAATCGAAATGTGTTATAGCTATATTTATAAAAACGAGGAACAAAGGTGTTCGGCGATTAAGCCGGGCGCCTTTCTTTTTTTGAAAAGGAGATGATGCCATGGAACATTTGGAGCTTTTGGAACACACCGATACTATAAATGAGCTGCTTGCAAGATACGGTGTAAAGTTTGGTATTTACAAGAATAATACCTTTAAAGAGCAGCTGTTTCCTTTTGATGCCATACCCCGTATTATCGGTGCTGAAGAATTTGCTTATTTGGAAAAAGGATTAAAGCAACGTGTTGTTGCACTTAATTTATTCCTCAAAGACATTTATTCCAAGAAGCTGATTGTTAAGGACGGAGTAATTCCGGAGGATTTTATATTTGCTTCAAGCGGGTATATGGTTGAATGTGAAGGCTTTTCTCCAATTAAGGATATATATTCACATATATCCGGTATTGATTTGGTAAAAGGGAAGGATGGAAGCTGGTACATATTGGAGGATAACCTAAGAGTACCTTCAGGTGCTTCTTATCCCATGATAGCCAGAGATTTATGCAGACGCTCTTCACCGGAGACCTTTGCTGACCTTAAGATTGAGGATAATAGAAATTATGCTAAGCTTTTGCGAAGAACCATGGATAATGTAAATGTAGGCGGGCATACGGTTATTCTTACACCGGGAAGATTTAATGCCGCCTACTTTGAGCATAGCTATCTTGCTGAACAGACAGGTGCACACCTTGTAAATGGTTCGGAGCTGACAGTAAAGGATGATAGGCTGTATTTCATCACGGCAGATGGTAAACAGGAGAGAGTAGGCGCTGTATATCGAAGAATTTCTGATGAATACATCGATCCGATGAATTTTAATCCGGAGTCTTTGATTGGAATACCACATATATTTGATGTATTTCGTAAGGGAAATGTGGCTCTTCTCAATGCACCGGGTAACGGCGTTGCTGATGATAAGGGAATTTATTATTTTGTTCCTAAAATGATTAAGTACTATCTCAACGAGGAGCCT
The DNA here is from genome assembly GCA_051879975.1 of Wujia sp. Lineage (GTDB taxonomy): Bacteria > Bacillota > Clostridia > Lachnospirales > Lachnospiraceae > Coprococcus_C. Next base: position 9,743 of record JBJENB010000018.1, on the reverse strand, counting down.
ATTCTGTCAAATGCACCAACCTATTTGCCATTCTATGAGGAGGATTATCAATTTGTGATTGAACACTTTGATGACCTTGTTCTTAAGGATGTTGCTGAGGCAGGCGGGTATGGAGTGGTTTTTGGAAATACTATGACTAAGGAGCAAAAGGAAAGCTTCCTTACGCTATTAAAGGAAGAACCAAGACGATTTATAGCTCAGGATGTTATAGATTTTCAGGATATAGATATTTTAGAGAATGGCAAAGCAATTCCAAGAAAAGCGGATTTGCGTGCTTTTGTGTTGATGGCGGATGAACCTTTGGTTTGGAAGAGTGGACTTACAAGATTTTCACGTAATCCGGATTCATTTATCGTCAACTCATCACAGGGAGGAGGTTTTAAGGACACATGGGTATTATCTCAGTAGAACAGGCTGACCGCCTTTATTGGCTCGGCCGATACACAGATCGTGTATATACAACATTAAAAATTTTTTTCAAGAGCTTTGATACTATGATTGATGTAACACCGGACAGCTATGTAGAGTTTTGTCAAAGTATAGACATTCCTAACATATATACTGACAAGGGTGATTTTTTGAAAAGGTATCCCTTTGACCCTGAAAATCCTGATTCCATTATAAGCAATTTAAACCGTGCTTATGATAATGCAATTGTTCTCCGTGAGAGCATTGGTTCTGAAAGCCTGGCATACATTCAGCTTGCTATATATGATATGAATAAGGCTGCAGGAAGCAAGGCGCCATTGATTGAATTACAGAAGGTAAATGACAATTTACTTGCCTTTTACGGAACAGTGGATGACCAGATAGACAGTGAGAATATTCGTAACATAATTAAGGCAGGAAAAAGGATTGAACGAATAGACATGTATGCCAGACTTGGTGTTGCACGCAAGGAGCTGGAACGAGAAATACATAGAATGATTCCAAGAGTGGAAAACAGTGGTCTTGAATATAAAACAGACAAGCTTAAGGAAATTGAAGACTTAATATCGGCAGACAGTATTGATTACTATAAAATTGTAAGTGAGGTTGAAGCAATTCTCTGATATAAGAATGCTTTTGGTCATTAGGGGGGGGTGGTTAAGTGAAAAAGCTTCATTTCAATTATTACATGCAGATAGATTATTCCTTTGAGGTGGAAAAGTGTAACTTTACCATAAAATGCTTTCCTCAAAGTAATTCAAGACAAAGTATAGAAGAGTATTCTATTGATTTATTTCCCAATACTAAGTATAGCTGGGGAATGGATGGCTTAAAGAATAAGCAAATATACGGACAAAACATTAAGCCTCATAAAACCTTTTATTTTAATATAAGTGGAAAAGCCACTGTTGGATTGGCTGATTATGAAGAGATAGAGGATGACAATACCTCTATGATATTTCGACATCCTTATGGTCTTAACAAAGCCGGAGACAATATAAAGGCATACTATAAAACCTTGGAAATAAGTGAAGATAAAAGCAATTATGATAGGGCCATTGAAATAATGCATAGTCTTTATAAATATCTAAGTTATTTGCCAAACAGTACAAATGTTGATACAACGGCAGAGGAGGCATTTTCCATGGGAAATGGTGTGTGCCAGGATTATGCACATATATTCATAAGTTTGCTTCATCTTGCCGGTATCCCGGCCCGCTATGTTACAGGACTTATTATCGGAGAGGGTGCAACACACGCATGGGTTGAAATATTACATGAGGGAAGATGGTATGGACTTGACCCAACCAACGATGTGATTGTAAGGGATGAGCATATTAAAATCGGTATCGGTCGTGATGCTCATGATTGTATGATAAATCGAGGAATAATGCATGGTGTGGGAACACATACACAGAAGATAGGTGTAAGCGTAGAAGAGAGGAAGGAACAAACATGAACGGAGTTCATATAAAAACAGTAGCTTCAGTAGAGCTTCCGGTAGATGAAACCTTATCCATTAAGAAGAGACGAATTCAACCGGAGGGAAAAAATAAGGGCTTAAAGAGAATCAGTATTGTAACAGGGATTCACGGTGACGAGCTGGAGGGACAGTATGTTTGCTTTGAATTGGCTAGAAGAATAGAGGAAGAACTGGATAAGCTGAAGGGAATAGTAGATATATATCCTTCCATGAACCCTTTGGGTATTGATTCCATAACCAGAGGAATACCTGCCTTTGATTTGGATATGAACAGACTCTTTCCGGGCAATATTGACGGCAATATGACAGAGTATATAGCTGCACAGATAATGAAGGATGTGTCAGGCTCAGATTTGGTTATAGATATTCATGCCAGCAATATTTTCCTGACAGAGATTCCCCAGATAAGGATAAATGAATTACATGAGAGAGAGCTCCTTCCCTATGCTGAAAAGTCTAATGTAGATTTTATCTGGGTTCATGGGGCCAGCACGGTTCTTGAATCGACATTTGCCTATAGCTTGAACAGTACGGGAACACCTTGTCTTGTGGTAGAGATGGGTGTTGGAATGAGAATAACGAGAAATTATGGTGAACAGCTGGTGGATGGAATATTTAATCTCATGAAGGAGCTTAATATTTGGAGCGGTGATGTTCATGAGGTAAGAAAACCTATTATCTCTAAAGATCCGGATGATGTAAGCTACCTGAATGCCAGTGTTGGAGGATTATTCATCAATAAGGTACATCATTGGGAGAAGCTTAATAAAGGAGATTTGATTGGACAGATTATCAATCCATTAAGTGGTAAGGTGTTAGATGATGTCCTATCTCCTGTTGATGGAATTTTGTTTACTATAAGAGAGTATCCGATTGTAGATGAAGGATCCCTGATTGGTCGTTTACTTCGTAAGGAGGTGTATGAATAGTGAGGAAAAGAGTTCTATATGAGATAAAGGGTTTATATAGAGATAATTTTCGTGTCACCGGATATGAGTTTGGCAAAGGAAAGAAGAGTGTTTGTATCGTTGGTGCAATGAGAGGTAATGAGGTACAACAGCTATACTGCTGTTCACAGCTGGTTAAGAAATTTAAACAGCTGGAGGACGAGGGCAGAATTACTTCCGGACATAAGATACTTATTATACCAAGCTGTAATCCATATTCAATGAATATTCAGAAAAGGTTCTGGCCTATTGACAACACGGATATTAATAGGATGTTCCCGGGATACGATTTGGGAGAGACAACACAAAGAATAGCGGATGGTGTATTTCGTGAAATAATGGATTATCATTATGGAATTCAGTTTTCATCATTTTATATGCCGGGGGAGTTTATGCCTCATGTCCGCATGATGAATCAGGGCTTTAGTACGGTAGAAGCTGCTCTGAAATTTGAGATGCCTTATGTGGTAATCCGTGAAGTGCGACCTTATGACACGGCTACCTTGAATTATAACTGGCAGGTATGGGATACCCAAGCCTTTAGCTTCTATACCACATCCACTACATGTATTGACAGGACATCTGCCGGACAATCGGTACTAAGCGTTATGAAATTCCTGTCTGCCTTGGGAATAGTAAAGTATCAGTCCACAGGCAGAGAGCATCAGTCGGTTGTAATTAGGGATACGGAAATGGTTACCGTCCAGACTGCCAAGTCGGGTATATTTGAGTCTCTGGTTAAGGTAGGTGAACAGGTTAGAGAGGGAACACCGTTAGCCAATATTGTACACCCATATGATGGTGAAATAATGGAAACCTTGTATGCTCCGGTGGAGTCGAGGGTGTTCTTTATGCATACTGACCCTCTTACCTACGCAAATACAGCGGTATTTAAGCTTATACAGATGAATTGATATGGATAATCAGGCTACCAGTTTTTCCTGAAATGTGTCTGTCGGTATTTTTTTGGGGTTTGTCCCATTATCTTTTGAAATACCTGAATAAAATGACTCTGTGAGGCAAATGACAGATAGCTTGCTATATCCGCTATGCTGTATTCAGAAAACTGCAAAAGATTACAGGCTTTTTCTATCTTTAGGCTGAGAATGTATTCACTGACGGATATTCCCATTTCTTTTTTAAAGAGACGGGAGAGATAATTCTCGGAAATACTTAAATTATTTGCTAATTCCTTAACTGTAATTCTGTCATTAATGTGTTGATATATGTAATCTAGTGATAATATTATGGATTTAGAAAGTATTTGATTGTTCTTTTGTACAAGCATTTTATTGCATAAATCTAAACACATAATATCGTGTAGCTTTGAGATTTGTTCAATAGAAGTGCATTTATCCATTTCGAGAATATAAAAATCAGACAAGCTGTATGCACGCTCAAGCTCCATTCCATAGCTGACACAAAAGCGTGTCACCATGGCAGCCGTAATTACAAAATGATATCTAATGTTTTGTAGTTCATTTTCTGAAAGCTTTCCCATGCCAATTGGATTTGAGAAGGTGTTATTATTACAATTTGCTTTAACCGCTTCAATATCTCCTTTGGCAACTGAAATATAAAATGCAAATTCATTTTCCATTTTGCGGTGTATGTCTAAATTTTCACTTTGAACAAATTCGTTTCTATACCATATTTTGGTTAAATCCATAGCTGTTCCCCAGTACATTTTTACATGACAATTACATTGTGTTAACCCTTTAGAAAATATTATGCCATAATTGAAATATAAATACAATATTAAGCTCTTACGATAATTACAAAAACAATATGGAAAAAAACAAGTAAAAATCAAAAATGGCAGAGAAAAAATAAGCAATTTTGAAATAACACGTATAAAAAACAAGAAAAATAAATTTTATTACCTAGGAAATTAACTATATGGTATCATATAGTTTATGATTTATGAAAAAAACTGTGGTTTCATAGTGATTTTCAATATTGAAAGGATTGTTGATACAATGGAAGAGTACGTAAATGTTAAAGAACTCTTTGGCTGTGATGTATTTAACGATGCTGTTATGCAGGAACGATTGCCAAAGAAGGTATACAAGGAGCTGAAGGAGACTATTGAGGAGGGCAAGGAGCTTTCACTTGAGATAGCAGATGTTGTAGCTCATGAGATGAAAGAATGGGCAATAGAAAAGGGTGCCACTCATTACAGTCACTGGTTCCAGCCAATGACAGGTGTTACTGCAGAGAAGCATGATGCATTTATTACAGCACCTATGGATAATGGCAAGGTCCTAATGTCATTTTCGGGAAAAGAGCTGATAAAGGGTGAATCGGATGCCTCATCCTTTCCATCAGGAGGACTTAGGGCAACCTTTGAGGCAAGGGGCTACACTACCTGGGATTGTACTTCACCGGCATTCGTCAGACATGATGCGGCAGGTGGAATACTTTGCATACCTACGGCGTTTTGTTCATATACCGGCGAAGCACTTGACCAGAAGACACCATTATTGCGTTCCATGGAAGCAATCAATACACAGTCGCTCAGATTATTGAGATTATTTGGAAATACTACCGCCAAGCGTGTTACACCTTCTGTTGGTGCAGAGCAGGAGTATTTTCTGGTAGATAAGGAAAAGTGGTTGCAAAGAAAAGATTTAATATATACAGGAAGAACTCTCTTTGGTGCAACACCTCCTAAAGGTCAGGAGATGGATGACCACTATCTTGGTACTATCCGTCAAAGAGTATCTGCATATATGAAGGAGGTAAATGAGGAGTGCTGGAGACTTGGCGTTTCTGCTAAGACACAGCATAATGAGGTGGCTCCTGCACAGCATGAGCTGGCACCTATATATGCACCTGTTAATATTGCCCAGGATCATAACCAGATTATGATGAGAATTCTTAAGAAGGTGGCGAGCCGACATGGACTGCGATGTCTTCTTCACGAAAAACCATTCGCAGGATTAAACGGATCCGGAAAACATAATAACTGGTCCCTTACATCGGATGATGGTATTAATTTACTTGACCCTGGCAAGTCACCTCATGAAAATAAGATGTTTCTTCTGGTGCTGACCTGTATTTTAAAGGCGGTGGACGAGCATGCAGATTTGCTTCGCTTTTCAGCAGCAGATGTAGGAAATGATCAGAGACTTGGCGGAAATGAAGCACCACCTGTTATTATTTCAGTATTTTTAGGTGAACAGCTGGAGGATGTGTTGAATCAGCTTATCAACAGCGGTGCGGCAACGCATAGTATAACCGGAGAGAAGTTTGCTACCGGTGTTAAGACATTACCTGATTTCAGAAAGGATGCAACAGACCGTAACAGAACTTCGCCATTTGCATTTACCGGAAATAAGTTTGAATTCAGGATGCTTGGCTCCCAGGATTCTCTTTCAACCTGTAATGTCGTCCTTAATACCATTACAGCTGAAGCCTTTAAGGAAGCTTGTGACAGATTAGAGGAAGCAAAGGATTTTGATAAGGCTGTTAGTGAATTAATCAGAGAATATGCTACAGCACATCAGCGTATCATTTTTAGTGGTAATGGGTATTCTGCCGAGTGGCAGGAGGAGGCAGCAAGGAGGGGACTTCCTATCCTTCCTACCATGGTTGACTCGATACCGTCACTTACAACTGAGAAGTCTGTCAAAATGTTTGAGAGCTTTGGGGTGTTCAGCAGGGCAGAGCTGGAATCAAGAGCTGAGATACAGTATGAGATTTATGCAAAGGCAATTAATATAGAAGCTAAGACCATGATTGACATGGCTGAGAAGCAGATTATTCCTGCAGTGATAAAATATACAACTATTCTTGCAGATTCAATCAATTCTGTGAGGTTGGCAGGAAATTATAATGTAAGTGTTCAGGAACAGCTGTTGGAAAAGACATCAAATCTTTTAGCTGCTGCAAATATTGCATTATGTACATTGTCGGACAAGGTTGCAGAGGTTGGCAATAAGAAAGAGGGACCGATTCGCGCAAGATATTGTCTGGATGAGCTTGTGCCTGCCATGAAGGCTCTTCGTAAGCCTATTGATGAGCTTGAAATGGTTGTTGATAAAGAAATGTGGCCGATGCCGTCTTATGGAGACCTTATTTTTATCTTGTAATTTTTTAGATAGCTGCACCTGATATTAAGTTGCAGCTATTTTTTGTGGTTTTCATTGTTTATTTGTTGTAAATTTGATATAATAATATTGTTTTGACAAAATGTACCTATAATTTGCTGGGAGAATAGTTATATGGAATACTGGGATATTTATGATAGCAATAAGAATAAGACAGGACGAACTATGAAGAGAAATGATTGGATTCTTAAGGATGGAGAATATCATCTTTCTGTATTAGGGGTTATTATGCGCCCCGATGGCAAATATCTCATTACCCAAAGAGTTATGACTAAGGATTGGGCTCCCGGTTGGTGGGAGGTTTCCGGTGGTGCCTGCATGGCTGGTGAGGAGTCAGAGGAGGCAGTAATACGGGAGATAAAAGAGGAAACCGGGCTTGATGTGTCAAACGCAGAGGGTGGTTTTGTCTTTTCCTATCATAGAGAAAATCCCGGCAAGGGTGATAATTACTTTGTAGATATATATAAGTATATTATGGATTTTGATGAGTCAGATGTCCATGTCCAGAAGGAAGAGGCCTTGGATTATAGAATTGTAACCCTGGATGAGATAAAGGAGCTGGCGAAGCAGGGAATTTTCCTGCACTATGACAGTATTAAACAGGTGTTTGAGGATTAATGACATGCCATTGGTAAAAATATGTGGAATTACTAAATTAGAAGAATTGGATTGGGTTATAGATGCCGGAGCCGATTTTGCAGGTATAGTTCAGTTCTTTCCGAAAAGCAGAAGAAACGTTTCCATAGATACTGCTGAGGCTTTGGTTAAACATGGAGCCGGTCGCATAAAAATGGTTGCAGTTACTGTTTTGCCAACTATAGAGCAAATTAGGGTACTGGAAAAAATAGGCTTTGATATAGTACAGATTCATGGAAGTGTTGACGATAAGGTGCTTGACAATTGTGTTCTTCCTGTATTGAAGGCCTTTAATGTAGGCGACTTACCTGAATATGAGAGGTATCACAGCAATCCGAATGTGATGGGATATGTGTTCGACTCACAGCTTCCCGGTAGTGGTAAGGGCTTTGACTGGTCTTTACTTGATGCTGTTCCACGGGACGATAAAATTACACTATTGGCAGGAGGACTTTATTGTGAGAATGTTGTACAGGCAGTTGCAAGGTCCGGAGTTTCCGGTGTGGATACGAGTACCGGAGTAGAAAATGATAATGGTATAGGAAAAAATAAAAAAAAGATTTATGATTTTGTAAGATTAGTTAAGAGTAAAAAGAATGAGGTGTTTTAGGATGTTATGCGATAATAGCTTTAGATTATTTTTTGAGTATTTGATGGAAAACAGCATAGATGATTTGTCAGGTATGAATAATTTAATTACTAATGCATTAAAATATGTTGCAGAAGAAGTACATATTGGCAGAGTAGAAATGAATCTTCTGACACCTATATCCTCATTTGAAATGACTGGAAACAATGTGCATGAAACAATTGTTTTTTCTAAAAATGGCTGTAATGATAATCAGGTTGTTTCCAGAGAATATAAAACCGGAGATAACGGTTTGTTCAGAATAAACTTTTATCCTGAGAAGAATGTAACATGGAATGAAGAAGAGAAAACAGATGTTTATCTGTTATGTGGAAGTATTATTTTGTTTGGTGGACGTTCAAGGCTGAATATAATTGCTGAAAAGGCTGTTTATTATGACGCAAATACAGGAGTTATGAATACGAATGGTCTTGGTAAGTATGTTGGTCCTCTGGTGGCTAAGGGAATAATACAGGATTATTCGGGAATATTTCTTAATATTAAAAATTTTAAATTTATCAATAAACGTTCGTCATCAAAAATCGGAGATTTATGCTTATTTCAATATGCGCAATCCCTAGCGAGATATGTAGGGGATGCAGGTGTAGTGTCACGTCTTGGAGGAGATAATTTCTTTATTATTATCAGAAAAGACAAAGTGCGCGACTTTATTAAGAATGTGAAGCTTAGTAACGTGGTGTGTGTTTTGAATGGCAAAGAGCATGAGTTTGAGCTGGAATGCAGGGTAGGTTTGTATGAATGTCAACCCGGTGATACCATGACTGAGCTTATGAATAATGCTAACATTGCCATAAATGTTTCTAGAAACACATCGAATGATGTAGTGGTATTTCGTCAGGAAATGCTTGAGTATACATACAGGGTGAAAGAGATTTCAATGAGTTTTCCAAAGGCATTGGAGAATGAGGAATTTGTAGTCTATTATCAGCCAAAGGTTGACTTAAAGACAGAAACGATATGTGGATGTGAGGCGTTGGTTCGATGGATTCGAGATGGTAAGCTTGTTCCACCAATGGATTTTATTCCTATTTTGGAGCAGGAGGGTAGTGTATGTATTCTTGACTTTTATGTTCTTGAACATGTGTGCAAGGATATCAGAAAATGGATTGACAGTGGTATTGAACCTGTAAGAGTATCCGTGAATTTCTCAAAACTTCACCTTCATAACAAAATGCTTGCTAATAGAATTATTTCCATTATGGATAAATATAGCGTTGAAAGTAAATATATAGAGATTGAAATTACTGAGATGTCAGGCTATGAGGATTACTCGGTTTTATCGGAATTTGTTGATATAATGAATATGGAAGGAATACATACATCTATAGATGATTTTGGAACAGGCTATTCATCAATGAATCTGATTAAGGATTTGAATGTTGATATTATTAAGCTTGATAAATCCTTCTTAAATGATGGAGCAAACAGAACCTTTAGGGAAACTGTTTTATTAAGAAATATCGTTAATATGATTAATGAGTTGGGTA
>JBJENB010000017.1:0-2940 GCA_051879975.1 Wujia sp. | reverse complement strand
GTATTCCTGCCTTATAAAGCTCAGAACAAAGATTAAGTCCTGACTGTCCACCAAGGTTTGGCAATAACGCATCAGGACGTTCTTTAATAATAATTTGTTCCAATCTGTCAACATTGAGCGGCTCAATATAAGTAACATCAGCTGTCTCCGGATCGGTCATAATTGTTGCTGGGTTTGAATTAACCAATACTATCTCGTAACCAAGCTTCTTGAGTGCCTTACATGCCTGTGTGCCTGAATAATCAAACTCACATGCCTGTCCGATAACAATAGGACCCGAACCAATAATGAGCACCTTATTTATGTCTGTTCTCTTAGCCATAATAGCCTCCTCATATAAATACTTTGATTTATTTTTACTATTATATCTAATTAATAGGGATATAGACAATATTTTTTTCTAAAAAAAATAATTTTTTTAAAAATCGACCTAAATTCAACACCTGACCACACTTTTCGTGTTACCCTGTCATTGAAGGTATCTGTATAAAACTTTGTATCATTAGCATTTTTATTCTACAAAATGTACCGGAGGCTTTCGAAGCAAACCCGGAACGGGTGCAACACTTATTATTCCATTGATGGAAATAAAACATACAATCACAATACCCAAAATCCACCATGGACAATAAAGTGTTATCTCCAACGATGGAATTGAAGTAATCAGCTTAACTGCAATTCCGGTTAAAATAACAGCCGTAGCACATACCCGGATTGTCAGAATCGTCATTTCTAAGAGATATACAGCCTTAATATCCTTTTTGGGTATACCCATCAAACGATATACAGCCACCTCGTTTCCACGCCTTCTTGAGTCTGATTTCATATTGAAATAAATTGTTATAATAGATATGATTACTACCATGATATATACAATGTTCTTCATCTCAGGATTAATGGAAATATTTTCTTCGAGCTCTTTGTTTATCTCCTGAATTTCATCATTATAAGGAACATTTATGCTTACAAAGCTGTCATCCAAAATATCGTCATATTCCTTTGCCATTTTTCGATAATGCGAAATTACAGCCTCCACATCATCCGTATAAACATAAAAGCCTTTTTTTGTAGAGAAAAACATTCTTCTCATATTGTCATGCTGGCTATTGTCCAAAACATAATCTATGCCCAGATTATCTGGAATGGTGCCGACCACCTTATAGGTCATCCCATTCTTCATGCCGAATAATTTTACTTCATCACTCCAAACCGAAACGCAAACGTGACAGCTGTTCAAAATCATTATACTGTAATGTCAGCTTGGCCTCTGTAGCCGCATACTCGTAATATTCAGTATCCATTAAAGCCTTTTCGTAAAATGAGTTGGCAAAATACAAAAAATCCTCATCTGATAATCCCTCTATCCAATTACATTTTATATGCACAATATGAGAATCCTTTGTAATCTTATCATGATAGCTTGTATGATTTTGGTTTACATAATCTATCGTGCCAAGTGTTGCTATAATTGACGTCACAAGCATCACAGCAGCAAGCAATATTCTCCGTTTTCCAAGCATCCTAATATTGCCGTAGGCCATTTCTAATATCTCTTTTATTGATAATCCTGACCTTTTTGACTTTTTGGATATCATTGTTTTCGTCTTGCTTTGTTCCCTTGAAAGCAATATTCCACTCTTAGGTTGATTGATTCTGTCTCCAATTATTCTTCCCTTCTTGAAGTTAATTATTCTATCAGCATACTCTTCTGCAACCTCCCGGTCATGAGTGACTACCACCACTAACTTATCCTCTGATAATTCCTTCAACAGCTGCATAATTATCTCAGTATTGTCACTGTCAAGATTTCCGGTAGGCTCATCTGCCAAAATTACCTTAGGATTGCCGACAATAGCTCTTGCAATTGCCACTCTCTGTTGCTGACCGCCCGACAACTCTCCCACAAGTCTGTCACGATATCTCTTCATTCCCACTCGTTCGAGCGCTTCATTTACTATTTGAGTCTGCTCCTGCCCTGTATATCCGAAGCGATTTAGTGCTATCTTGACATTATAGAATACAGTATGCTCCCTCAAAAGATAATAATTCTGAAAAATATAACTGAAGGTCTCATTGCGCAGCTTCTCCATACGATTCATCCGGTATTTCTTAAAGCTTTCTTCCCCAATAGTAAGGGTTCCGCCATGAAATACATCCTGACAGCCATCATGTTCTTGCCCCCTTCCTATACTCTTCCGATATTCCTAATAGCATTTTTTACCGTAATATTTGCAATAACATAATAAAGCACGATAAGACCCAATATTAGAATCATATTATAATATGCACCTATTTCAACAATCTGACTGATACCTGCCAAATATGATACACCCCAGCATATCCCTGCTATTGCAGCCCCACAGGTAGCAAATATCATCAGCTCAACAAACTCTATTTTTCGCATGTCCGCAGTTCTCATTCCCATATCTGCCAGCACCAGATAATCCTTCCTGCTGTCACTTCGAAATGCCCTCACGACAAATATTTCCAGAATAATCAATATAATCAAAAGTCCACTACACAAACCCAGCATTATAAGTCTTTGAGAAACTCTCTCTTGTATGCATTATTACCGGTATGTTGTTCTGCTCCCTTATTTTCATAAGGGCAGACAGCCCATCCAGCTTAGGCATCATAACGTCCATTATTATTAAATGAATATCCTTACCTACCAGAAAATCTAATGCCTCTTCTCCATTGTATGCCTCATATACATCAAAGCCCTCATAGCGAAGACATTTTCCCATTGAATCCACTATTGACTTATCATCATCTACAATCAGTATATTATGTCTGTCCATATATCTCCATCCTCATAAATATTTAAGTGAGCTCCCACTCCTATACTATACATACATTGTATCAGCTATTTCTTACAATTTCTTTAATCGAGTAGGAGGGAAATTTAAATAAATTTCCCGACCTCTCACACCACCGTGC
>JBJENB010000016.1:0-11876 GCA_051879975.1 Wujia sp. | reverse complement strand
GAACAACCCTCATATATAATATAGTATGGGATGCTACATATTATGCAAGATTTTCAAAAATAGTGGTCCAAACCTTTGACCGACAGTTAAAGATCGGAAACAACTGGATAGGCATTTCAGATGATAACATAGCAACCCTTAACAATTATAGTCATGAAGATGGTGAGGGTGCGACAGCAAGCTCTACTGCAACAGCTAAGAGTGGCTATATATTTTTAGGCTGGTATGATTCGGATGGAAATGAAGTTGACAGTGATTTGTTAAGTGATGACGGAAAAACTCTTCGTTATATCACCTCAGGAAATGCTACATATCATGCGAGATTTGCAAGAGTAGTGACCCAGACCTATGAACGACAGTTGAAGGATGGTGACAACTGGATAAACATCACAGACGATGACATAGCAACCATTAGCCTATATACGAATACCGTAGAATGGGGAAGTACGGCAGAAGCGATAGTGACAATAGGAGCAGGATACAAATTTCTGGGCTGGTATGATACGGAAGGAAATAAGGTTGCGGAAGAAACCACTTTCAGGTATACCGCAACAGAGAATAAGACATACTATGCGAGATTTGAAAAAAAATCTGTGGTGGAAGAACCGGATACCCCGAATGAACCGGATACCCCGAATGAACCGGATACCCCGAATGTATTGGACACGCCGAATGGATCGGATACAGCGGATACACCGAATGGATCGGATACACCGAATGAATCGGATACACCGAATGGATTGGATACACCGAATGGATCGGATACCCCGAATGTATTGGATACCCCAGATAATTCGGAGCCACCTTCAATGGGTGACCAAAGCAGGCCGGGTCTTATTACGGTAATAATGCTTATATCACTTCTTGCTATGGTTGGATTAACTATCATAGAGAAAAGAAATATAAGAAGAAAATAAAAAACTTCGGAGGCAAATTGGCTTTCCGAAGTTTTTTAAGTCTCAATGGCTTCTAAGGGAAAAAAGCTTGTCGTGGACAATTTTGGCTCAGTATGGTATATTATATATTGCTGTATTGAGCCTTTTCTTTTGCTGAAAAGGTGAAACAGGTTTTAAATGCGTGAAAATATTACTTATTGTAGAAGTAATTTGACAAGTCGGTGATTAGCGACTATACGAAATACTACATAAATATAGGTAAGAGAAAGGAACATAATCATGAAACTAGGAATCGTGGGGCTTCCAAATGTAGGAAAGAGTACATTATTCAATTCATTAACGAAGGCGGGAGCGGAATCGGCAAACTATCCATTCTGTACAATAGATCCAAATATAGGAGTGGTTCCGGTACCGGATAAGCGTTTGGATGCATTGACTGAGATGTATCATTCAGCCAAGACTACTCCGGCAGTAATAGAGTTTGTAGACATTGCCGGTCTTGTTAAGGGAGCATCTAAGGGAGAGGGACTTGGAAACCAGTTTCTTGCGAATATAAGAGAGACTGATGCTATCGTGCACGTGGTAAGATGCTTTGAGGATACAAATGTTATTCATGTGGATGGTTCAGTAGACCCGATTCGTGACATAGAGACCATAAACTTTGAGCTTATTTTTGCAGACATAGAGGTGCTTGACAAGAGGATTGCAAAGAACACCAGGGCGGCAGCTAATAATAAGCTGGTTGCCAAGGAGCTTGAGCTGGAGAAGAGACTTAAGGAACATCTTGAAGCCGGAAAGCTTGCAATTTCTTATGAGACAGGTGATGAGGATGAATTAAAATGGTTAAAGGAGTATAACCTACTTACAGGCAAACCGGTTATATTCGCCGCAAATGTTTCTGAGGATGATTTGGCTGATGATGGGGCATCCAATGAGTATGTTCAGAAGGTAAAGGAATATGCAAAGAGTTTTGGCAGTGAGGTATTTGCTGTATGCGCCCAGATTGAACAGGAAATCTCTGAGTTGGAGGATGATGAGAAGCAAATGTTCCTGGAGGATTTGGGTGTAAAGGAATCAGGACTTGACAAGCTGATTAAGGCAAGCTATTCACTCCTTGGACTTATCAGCTACCTTACATCCGGTGAGGATGAGACAAGAGCATGGACAATAACCAAGGGAACTAAGGCACCACAGGCTGCGGGTAAGATTCATACTGATTTCGAGCGTGGCTTCATTAAGGCTGAGGTGGTTGCATTTACAGACCTTATGGAATGTGGTAATATGCTAGCTGCAAAGGAAAAGGGCCTTGTCAGACAGGAAGGCAAGGAATATGTTGTAAATGACGGTGATGTAATACTGTTTAAGTTTAATGTATAGGATTGAGGATGGAATATGCTGGATATTAAATTTCCTAATCTGGGATTAACTTTGAGAAATGTTAAAGAGGGCTTTACCATATTTGGCTTTGAGATTAAGTTTTATGGCATAATCATTGCGCTTGGTTTTCTTGTTGCCTTTATAGTTGTAAGTAAGGAAGCTAAGCGAACAGGACAGAATGATGAGGATTATCTGGATTTCCTACTGTGGCTAGTTATTCCGGCTATACTTGGAGCCAGAATATATTATGTGCTGTTCAGCTTGGATGATTATGTTGAGAAGGGCAAGGGCTTTTGGCAAACCTTTGTCGATATGATTAACATAAGAAATGGCGGTTTGGCTATTTATGGTGGAGTAATTGCAGGAGTTATTGTCGCGATTATATTCTGTCGTAAGAGGAAGCTTAACTTCTTTCTGATGGCAGACACGGTTGCAATGGGACTTTTAATCGGACAGATTATGGGCAGATGGGGTAACTTCTTTAACAGAGAGGCATTTGGTGAGTATACTGATTCACTGTTTGCCATGGCTATACCTACCGATTATTTTGTGGGCAACGGAAGTGTTAATTCTTTGGTTGATGCAGGTGTTATTACACAGAAGATGGCAACCAATCTAGCTACCTATGATGGGATGAATTGGATAATGGTACATCCTACATTTCTATATGAGTCATTATGGAATATTGGCGTGCTGATTTTTATTATATTATATAGAAAGCATAAGAAGTTTGATGGAGAGATTGGTCTAATCTATCTATGGGGATATGGCTTAGGCAGAGTATGGATTGAGGGTCTTAGAACGGATTCACTTATTCTTCCGGGCATTAACATGAGAGCTTCTCAGCTTCTGGCAGCAATCTGTGTTCTGGCAGCATCTATAATATTGGTGAAGAAAAGGCTTGATTATGGCAGGGAGATAGCTTCTGAAAAGCAAAGTGGAGGAAAAAAATAAAACATTTGTGCAAATTTAACTAAAAAGGAACAGGTGTTTTGTTAAATATTGACCCTTAAAAACAGAGGGAAATGCGATTTGACTATTGCATTTCCCTTTTTTGTGCGATAAAATAGTTGCAAAGTGGTTGTGAAGTGGAGAATAAGTGTATGTTAAGTGGAGTAACATAACACAGAAAGGGATAAAACTGCTATGACAAAAAGCATGAAAGGACAATCAAATCATAATCTTGATGCCAAGGGCAGACTGATTGTGCCGGCAAGACTCCGTGAAAGTCTTGGCGTTTCCTTTGTGCTGTGTCAGGGAATGGATCATAACATTTATGCTTATCCTGAGGAGGAATGGGATAAATTCTCAGAGAAGCTCAATTCACTTCCTATTTCAGATGTCAATGCACGTAAATTTAAAACCTTCTTTCAGGGCTCTGCCAATGAGTGTGAAGTGGATGGACAATTTAGAATTGTTATTCCGCAGACACTTAGGAAATGGGCAGGAATCGATAAGGAGGTAGTTATGGTGGGTAATGGCTCCATAGCAGAGATTTGGGATAAGAGTGCATGGGATAAGTACAACAGTGTAGAAGAGATGGATATCAACGAAATCTCAATGGATATGAGTGTAAAGTATGGAATTTAAACATGTATCAGTGCTGTTGAATGAAACCATAGACAGCTTAAATATAAAACCGGATGGGATATATGTGGACGGAACCTTGGGTGGCGGTGGACATTCACTTGAAATCTGTAAGAGATTGGGACCGAAGGGACGTCTCATTGGAATAGACCAGGACAGCGATGCCATTGCAGCCGCTACAAAGCGACTGGAAGCATATAAGGACAGGGTAACCATTGTCCACAGCAATTATCAGGATATAGACTCCGTACTAAGAGAGCTATCCGTCAGCGGTGTTGATGGGATAGTTCTCGACCTCGGAGTATCATCATATCAGCTTGACAATGTAGAGAGGGGATTTACCTATAAGGAAGATACTCCTTTGGATATGAGAATGGATCAAAGCATGGAAATGACAGCTAAGGATATAGTCAACAGCTATTCCGAGTCTGAGCTTTTCAGGGTCATAAGAGACTATGGAGAGGACAGCTTTGCTAAGAACATTGCCAAGCATATTGTCAGAGCTAGAGAAGAAAAGGTGATAGAGACAACCGGTGAGCTGAATGAGATTATCAAGGCAGCAATACCGGCAAAAGTAAGACAGAGTATGGGTCACCCGTCTAAGAAAACCTTTCAGGCCATTAGGATTGAACTCAATAGAGAGCTGGAGGTTCTGGAAAACTCTATTGATAAGATGATTAAACTCCTTAATCCGGGTGGAAGGCTTTCTATTATCACCTTTCATTCCCTGGAGGACAGAATTGTTAAGAACATATTCAGAGATAATATGAATCCGTGTACATGCCCGCCTAATTTTCCGGTTTGTATGTGCGGAAAGGTTCCTACAGGTAAGGTAATTACCAGAAAACCTATTGTTCCAGGCGAGCAGGAGCTGGAGAAAAATAAGAGAGCAAAAAGCTCAAAGCTTAGAGTGTTTGAGAAAATATAGATTATTATTTAGGGAGATGCTATTATTATGAGCGAGAGACGTGTGAGCAGTATGTATGTATTTGAGGGAAGTGCAGTAAGAAAACTTGATACAGCACCTTACAGAGAAAAAAATCCTACAAGGACACCTCAGACAGATACAAGGAAAATTAATAGAGAGGAGCCTCGCAGACAGGTATCCGCAAAGGTGGATAAGGCCTTAGCCTTTGACTTAAAATACACAATATGTGTGGTTGCCTCAGTTTTTATTATGGTTGCTGCATGTGTCTCAATGCTTTACATGGAGTCAAAGATAGATGCACAGGAGAGTAACATTAATAAGCTGGAAACTCAGCTTGAGACAATGGAGGCGGACAACGCAGCATACAAAATGTCTATTGAAAATATGTATTCCATGGATGAAATATATGACGCGGCAGTCAATGAGCTTGGAATGGTGTATGCAAAAAAAGGTCAGATAGTTTATTATGAAAGTGCTAACGAGGATTATGTTAAGCAGTACCAGGATGTTCCTGAGGCGAATTAGTCTCAGGAAATTCTTATTACATAGGGAAATATGATTTGAGGTAACAAAACGTGGAGAATACCAGAAGAAAGAAAAAAAAGAAGAGAGCCTTCCTAAAAAAAATGAAGAAAAGACTGCTGATTGCTCTTGGCGTATTTCTGGCAGTTTTTGGCGTTATGATAATAAGACTCATCTATATAAATATTTCTGCAGGACCCAAGTATGAGCAACAGGTTCTTGCACAGCAGAGCTATACCAGCACAATCCTTCCTTACAGGAGAGGAGACATTTTAGATTCTAACGGCGCAGTTCTCGCCACCACCAAGAAGGTATACAATCTTATTCTGGAACCTAAAAATATTTTGGAAAAGCAGGAGAAAAAGACTGCAACAATAAATGCTTTAAAGAAGTATTTTGGGTTCACGGAAGACGAAATAAGTAATTTACTGTCAAATGAAAATTCTTATTATATCGTGGCAAAGAAAAAGCTTGAATATGAAGAGATTAAACCTTTTGTTGATTTCTGCGATAGTACAGAAGGAAGTTCGGTTATTGGTGTTTACTTTGAGGAAGAGTATCAGAGAATATATCCAAACAATGAGCTCGCCTGTCATCTGATTGGCTTTACCGGCAGTGACAACGTGGGAATGTATGGTGTTGAGGAATATTACAACGAATATCTCAATGGCTATGATGGAAGAAAATATTCTTACTTAAATAAAGATAATAGTCTGACTGAGACCATAGAAGCACCTGTAAATGGATATAATCTAGTTACCAGCATAGATGCAAATGCACAGAGAATAGTACAAAAGGGTGTAGACGCATATATGAATGGTGAAGAGGGTGCAAAAAATGTTTCAGTACTGGTAATGGATCCCAAGACCTGTAACATTATTGCATTATATAATTCCCATTCTTACGATTTAAATAATCCCTATGACCTTGATGCTGTGTCATATCAGTTTTCTAGTGATGAAGAGCTGGAAGATTTTAAACAGAATGCCACAGATGAGGATGTGGTAAATGCATTGAATGAGCTTTGGAGAAATTTTGCTGTATGTGATGTTTATGAGCCGGGTTCAACCTATAAAACTTTTACTATTGCGGGAGCATATCAAGAGGGCATCGTAAATGCGAATACAACCTACGAATGTGATGGTGGGGAACAGCGTTCCATATATTATATCAGATGTCATAAAGTGACAGGACATGGACAAGAGGATTTGGCAACTGCGCTGGCTAATTCGTGTAACGACGCAATGATGCAGCTTGTTGAGGTTGAGGGAGCTAAAACCTTTGATAAATATCAGATATTGTTTGGCTTTGGACAGAGAACAGGGGTTGACCTTCCGGGAGAACCGGATGCATTATCTTTTGACAGTGTCATATATCATGAGGACACATTAAATGAGACAGAGCTTGCGACCTCATCCTTTGGACAGGGTGTCTGTGTGTCAATGGTACAGCTGGGAGCGGCATTTTGTTCGGTAATAAATGGTGGTAATTATTATTCACCAAGCGTAGTACAGAAAATTGTGGATGAGGATGGAAATGTAATCAAAAATCTTGATAACATTTTGGTGAGAAAAACGATTTCAGAGGATACATCCGATTTTATGCGAGAGGCTCTCAGAAAGGTTGTTACAGAGGGAACGGGAAAACGAGCTGCAATAGATGGATATGATATCGGTGGTAAGACAGGAACAGCGGAAAAGCTCCCAAGAGGAAATGACAAGTATCTTCTGTCCTTTATAGGCTTTGCGCCGGTTGACAATCCTCAGGTTGTGGTTTATGTCGTTGTGGACGAGCCTAATTGTGAGAGACAATCCTATAGTCTTGGTACCTATGAGGTATTTCAAAATATAGCAACAGAGTTGTTCCCGTATTTGAATATATACAAAACAAATGAAGAATTTGACATAGATATGACCGATATTCAGGATGAGGGAATAGATTCGATATATAATGGTGAAGCGCCAAGCAATGATGTTGCAGGTGGAAACGATAATCCGTATGTCAATGCCAATACAGGGTCAACGGAGACACCACAGAACCCGGAGACACCGCAAAATCCGGAGACACCATAGAATTCTAAGATACAAGGATTAGTGTGACTAGATAACATTTTCCGGTTTTCCCAATCATTACAGCCGGTGAATACGTCATATAGCCGGTTCCCTGTGAATAAATATTATTAAAGCATGGACGAATGGACAATGACGTGAAGAAAATAGATGATTGTTTTTCTATGCACAGCATAACAAGACTAAAGATATTTATCATTATTGTCATTGCCATAGCGGCAGTTGAATTGGTGAGGTTAGGTAAAATAATGATAATTGACTCTCCCAAGTATAGTGAAATGGCAACGAATCTTTGGGAGAGGGAGAGAAGCATTAAAGCACCGAGAGGAATACTGTATGACAGAAACGGTGTAGAGCTGGCAGGTAATAAACCGGTATGCTCTATTTCTGTAATTCATAATCAGATTACGGAACCGGAGCTGGTGATAAAGGAGCTTTCGGAGATGCTTCAGCTTGATGAGGAATATGTAAGAGAAAGAGTTGAAAAGGTTTCTTCAAGAGAAAAAATTAAAAGCAATGTGGATAAAGAGTTGGCAGATGAGATAAGGACATTAGAGCTTGATGGCGTTATGGTAGATGAAGATTATAAAAGATATTATCCATACTCAACTCTGGCCTCCAAGGTTATTGGCTTCACAGGCTCTGATAATCAGGGCGTTGTGGGACTTGAGGTATATTATGATGATGTTCTCATGGGGACAGACGGAAGTATCAACACACTGACAGATGCAAAGGGCATTGAACTGGCAAGCATGGCTGAGACGAGAGTTGAGCCTATCCCGGGGAATAATTTGATAACAACCATAGATGTAAATATTCAAAGTTATATAGAAAACGTAGCTATGGAAACCCTGGAGAAGAAAAATGCAAAGAGAGTTTGTATCATAGTAATGAATCCGCAAAATGGAGAAATCTATGGATTGGCAGATGTACCGGGATACGATTTGAATGATCCATTTACCTTGAACTATGAGCCGGAAAATGGAGAGGAAGTTACTCAGGATATGCTCAATGCCATGTGGAGATGCTTCTGCATTAGTGATACCTACGAGCCAGGTTCCACCTTTAAGGTAGTAACTGCTACAGCTGCATTTGAGAGAAATTTAATCAAGATAGATGATGGTTTTTACTGCCCGGGATATAAAATTGTTGAGGACAGAAAAATCAGATGCCATAAGGTTGCCGGGCATGGCTCAGAGACCTTTAGAGAGGGAATAATGAATTCTTGTAATCCGGTATTTATGGAGGTAGGAGCCAGAGTAGGGGTTGAGGGCTTTTATGACAACCTGGAAATACTCGGATTAATGAGTAAAACAGGCGTAGATCTTCCGGGAGAGGCAAATTCAATATTCCACAAGCAGGAGAATGTTGGGCCTGTGGAGCTGGCTACCATGTCCTTTGGACAGTCATTTCAGATAACACCATTACAACTGTTAAGGGCAGAGGCAGCGGTTATCAACGGAGGAACGCTGGTAACGCCACATTTTGGAAAATATATTACAGATAGTAATAATAATATAATAGAGACGCTGGAGTATGATACAATACCAAATGTGATTAGTAAGGAAACCTCAGATACAATGAGAAGCCTGTTGCAGGATGTGGTAGAGCTGGGAACAGGAAACAAGGCTTATGTGGAGGGCTTTCACATTGGTGGAAAAACAGCTACCAGTGAAAAGCTGCCAAGAAGCAGTAATAAATATATAGCTTCCTTTATGGGGTTTGCTCCGACAGATAATCCTCAGGTAATGATACTCGTTCTTATAGATGAGCCTGAAGGAATTTATTATGGAGGTACAATTGCAGCACCTGTTGCAGGACAAATATTTGAAAATATCCTACCGTATCTGGGTATAGAAAGAGAATAAAAAAACACAAGATATAAAAAAGGAGTCTAAGATGAACAAGAATGACATTATAATACCGGTATTAATTGCCTTTGGAATAAGTGTGATATTAAGTCCTATTATTATACCATTTCTTAAGAAACTGAAGTTTGGCCAGTTTGTAAGAGAGGAGGGACCGGAGTCCCACTTAAAGAAATCGGGTACGCCTACTATGGGTGGTCTGATAATTTTATTTTCGATTATAATATCTTCTCTATTTTACATCAAGGAGTATCCACAAATAATCCCGGTTCTCTTTGCCACATTAGGATTTGGACTTGTAGGCTTTTTGGATGATTATATCAAGGTTGTAATGAAACGTTCCATGGGACTTACACCACTTCAGAAAATGATAGGTCAGTTTTTGGTAACAGCAGTTTTTGGATATTATATTTATGAACATACTGATTTGGGAACAGAGATGATAATTCCTTTTACCGGTGACAGGGTGGATATTGGATGGCTGTATTTTCCTCTTATGTTTTGTGTAATGCTTGGAACTGCCAATGGGGCAAACTTTACTGATGGGTTAGATGGTCTTGCTTCCTCTGTTACGGTTCTTATAGCTACTTTTTTTACTGTAGCTGCAATTGGTCTGGGCTCAGGGGTGGCTCCAATATGCTGTGCCACAGTGGGTGCGTTGCTAGGCTTTTTGGTATATAATGTGTATCCTGCAAGAGTGTTTATGGGTGACACGGGCTCTCTTGCGTTGGGTGGTTTTGTAGCATCAACGGCTTACGTCCTTCAGATGCCACTGATTATTCTCATTGTAGCATTCATATATTTTGCCGAGGTTTTGTCTGTAATAATACAGGTAACATATTTCAAGAAGACCGGTAAGAGGGTATTTAAGATGGCTCCTATACATCATCATTTTGAATTGTGTGGATGGCCTGAGACCAAGGTTGTTTCTATATTTTCAATTATAACAGCGGTTCTTTGCCTTATCGGAATACTTGCTATTTAATCAGGAGGACAGAATATGTTTAAGAAGAAGGTTTTAGTTGCAGGTGCAGGAAAAAGTGGCATAAGCGCTTCTGCGTTGCTTGCAAGAAATAATATAAATGTTATTTTATTTGATGAAAATGAAAAGCTCACGATTGATAGTGTATCTGAAAAGCTACAGGGAGTAGCCAACAGAGATAAAATAGAGATTCATATAGGAGCGTTGACTGAGAAAATCATTAATTCCTGTGATACGATGATTATAAGCCCAGGGATTCCGGTTGATGCACCTTTCGCTCTTAGAGTTAAGAATGCAGGAATAAAGATAATAAGTGAAATTGAGCTTGCCTTCATGTTTGAGAAAGGGCAGGTTGCCGCAATCACAGGTACAAATGGAAAGACTACCACAACAACATTAGTAGGTGAGATTCTTAAAGCTGTGAATAAGGATACCTACGTGGTGGGTAATATAGGATATCCCTATACGGATATTGCAGATAAGACAAGTGCAGCTTCTGTTACGGTTGCAGAAATCAGTAGCTTTCAGCTTGAAACAATAGATACCTTTGCTCCCCATGTAAGTGCGATACTTAATATTACACCGGATCATTTGAACAGACATTATACCTTTGATAATTATGCCGCTTGCAAGCTGGCAATCGCAGAAAACCAGACTGAAAGTGATGTCTGTGTGCTCAATTATGACGATCCGGAGACGAGGGCAAGGGCTGAAAGAATTAGAACAAGGGTGGTATTATTTAGCCGACTGGAAAAGCTTGATGAGGGCGTTTTCGTTGAAAATGGAGACATTGTGATCAAGGAAGGCGAAAACGTAACGAAAGTACTCTCACTAAAGGATGTAAAGCTTCTTGGAACCCATAATACGGAAAATATATTGGCTGCAGTGGCTGTAAGCTATTATATGGGCGTACCTGTTTCTGATATAGCAAGGGTATGCACTGAGTTCATGGGAGTAGAGCATAGAATAGAGTATGTTAAAACCGTCAAGGGCGTCAGATATTATAATGATTCCAAGGGAACCAATCCTGATGCAGCAATAAAAGGCATTCAGGCTATGGATACAACAACTTTCCTTATTGGAGGGGGATATGACAAACATTCAGAGTATGATGAGTGGATTGAAAGCTTTGACGGCAAGGTCAAGTCACTGGTTTTAATCGGGCAGACGGCAGAGAAGATTGCCGAGTGCGCAAGACGGCATGGTTTTACAGAAATAGTACTTAAGGATTCTCTTGAGGCAGCAATAGAGTATTGCTATGAGAATTCAACTCTGGGCGATGCAGTTTTATTGTCTCCTGCCTGTGCAAGCTGGGGAATGTTTGAAAATTATGAGCAGCGTGGAGATATGTTTAAGGATTATGTTAGAAGACTGAGGGAGTGAAATCGGATTGGACAGAGCAGTAAGCAATAGTACGGAAAAAACTGCATCACCAAAAAATAGAAGGCCGAAATCCTTTTGGATATCAGGAGGATATTTTGACTATAAAAGCTTCTTCCTTGTAATGGTGCTTGTGTTATTTGGAATCATGATGGTATATAGTGCAAGCTCCTATAGAGCAGTGATGAATGGACTTCCAAGCTATTATTATGCGATAAGGCAGGCTATGTTTGCAGCAATGGGTACAGTGGTAATGATCATAGTCTC
>JBJENB010000015.1:0-11901 GCA_051879975.1 Wujia sp. | reverse complement strand
CAAATTCAATGAATTGTCTCACAGAGGCACTTGGTATGGGACTTCCCGGAAATGGAACAATCCCTGCTGTATATTCTGAGAGAATTAAGCTTGCAAAGCATGCAGGTATGGCTGTAATGGAAATGTACAGAAAGAATATCAGACCAAGAGATATTATAACTAAGGATGCAATCATGAATGCACTTACAGTTGATATGGCACTTGGCTGTTCGACAAACTCTATGCTTCATATCCCGGCAATTGCACATGAAATAGGTTTTGATTTCGACATTGCTATGGCAAATGAGATTAGTGCAAAAACTCCAAATCTTTGTCATCTTGCTCCGGCAGGTCCTACATACATGGAAGACCTTAATGAGGCCGGTGGTGTATATGCAGTAATCAATCAGCTCTGCCAGGCAGGACTTATCAATGAGGATTGTATGACTGTTACAGGAAAGACAATTGGAGAGGCAGTTAGCGGATATAAGAATAAGAATCCTGAGGTAATAAGAACTCTTGACAATCCATATTCAAAGACAGGCGGACTTGCGGTTCTCAAGGGAAATCTTGCACCGGATGGTTCAGTTGTCAAGCGTTCAGCAGTAGTACCTGAGATGATGAAGCATGAAGGCCCTGCAAGAGTATTTGAGTGTGAAGAGGATGCCATAGCAGCAATCAAGGGAGGAAAGATTGTGGCAGGAGATGTTGTGGTAATCAGATACGAGGGACCAAAGGGCGGTCCTGGAATGAGAGAAATGCTTAATCCTACCTCTGCAATTGCCGGTATGGGTCTCGGCTCTTCTGTAGCATTGATTACAGACGGACGTTTCTCAGGCGCAAGCCGTGGAGCATCTATCGGACATGTTTCACCGGAGGCAGCAGTGGGAGGTCCTATAGCTCTTGTAAAAGAGGGTGATATCATAAGCATAGATATTGATGCCTGCACACTAAATCTTAAGGTATCTGATGAGGAGCTTGCTAAGCGTAAGGCAGAGTGGACTCCAAGAGAGCCTAAGGTTACAACCGGTTATCTTGCAAGATATGCTAAGATGGTAACCTCAGGAAATAGGGGTGCAATCCTTAGTCTTGACTAATTATATTAACCATAAAGTGTCATGCTTTTCACATAAAGCCGAGAAACAGTGTGATTTTATGACGGATAAAGCTCTTTATTGTTGAATATTGTAAATTGATATGTTATTCTATTAGATATTTTATGGTTAAAACAATGGATATAATAGGTTGTTTTGGCAACCAATTACATTTATTAGAGAAGGAGATATACTATGAAACAATTAACAGGCTCTGAAATTGTTATAGAATGTTTAAAAGAGCAGGGTGTTGATACCGTATTTGGTTATCCGGGCGGAACAATTCTCAATGTGTATGATGCTCTTTATAAGCATCAGGATGAGATAAAGCACATTCTTACCTCTCATGAGCAGGGTGCTTCTCATGCGGCAGACGGATATGCAAGAGCAACCGGTAAGGTTGGTGTATGTATGGCAACCTCAGGTCCGGGAGCAACAAATCTTGTAACAGGTATTGCAACGGCATATATGGATTCCATTCCTCTTGTGGCAATCACTGCCAATGTTGGAGTTACACTTCTTGGTAAGGACAGCTTCCAAGAAATAGATATTGCGGGAGTGGTAATGCCAATAACTAAGCACAGCTTTATTGTTAAGAATGTACATGAGCTTGCAGATACAATCAGAAGAGCATTTAAGATAGCTCAGACCGGAAGACCGGGTCCTGTATTGGTTGATATAACCAAGGACGTAACAGCAAATGTTGCTGATTACGAGCCGAAGGCACCGGAACCAATTGAGAAGATAACCTCTACAATCGATGCAAACGATATTGATATGGCCATCAAGATGATTGAGAAAGCCAAAAAGCCATTTATCATTGCAGGTGGAGGAGTGATTGCTGCCGATGCCAGCAAGGAGTTGAAGAAGTTTGCTGAGAAGATTGATGCTCCTGTATGTGATACCCTCATGGGTAAGGGTGCATTTGACGGAACGGATGAGAGATACACAGGAATGATAGGTATGCATGGTACAAAGGTTTCTAACTTCGGTATCAACAGAGCAGACCTGGTTATTGCAGTTGGTGCACGATTCTCTGACCGTGTAATCGGAAACGCAAGTAAATTTGCGGCTAATGCAAAGATTATTCATATTGATGTGGATGCAGCAGAAATTGATAAGAATATAATGGTTGATTGCAGCATTGTAGGAGATGCTAAGGAAATCCTTAAGATGCTTGCAACCAGAATTAAGGCAACTGAGAAGCCGGAGTGGCATGCTGAGATAGCTGAGATAAAAGCACAGTATCCGGATACAGGAGACCTTGAATCAATGACAGGCCCTGCAATAATCAATAGCATTTATGAGATTACTGAAGGTAAGGCTACAATTACAACAGATGTAGGACAGCACCAGATGTGGGCTGCCCAGTATTACAAGTATAAGTCTCCAAGACAATTCCTCTCATCAGGCGGACTTGGAACTATGGGCTATGGCGTTGGTGCCTGTATAGGTGCAAAGGTTGCAAAGCCGGATAACATTACAATCAATATTGCCGGTGACGGTTGTTTCAGAATGAATATGAACGAGATTGCAACAGCTGCAAGGTACGATATACCAATTATTCAGGTTGTTATTAACAATCACGTGCTTGGAATGGTTAGACAGTGGCAGACATTGTTCTACGACCAGAGATATTCGAATACTATTTTAAATGACAATGTAGATTTTGTTAAGGTTGCAGAAGCTCTTGGCGCAACAGGCATGAGAGCAACAACTCTGGATGAATTTAAGATAGCACTTAAGAAAGCTATTGAGCTTAACAAGCCGGTTGTTATTGACTGTATAATTGATAAGGATGATAAGGTTTGGCCAATGGTTGCAGCCGGTGCAGCATTAGAGACTTGTTTTGATGCAAAGGATTTGGAGAATAAGTAGGAGGAAAATAAAAATGGCAAGAGTATTTAATTTTTCAGCAGGACCATCAGTACTTCCGGAGGTGGTTTTGAAGCAGGCAGCAGATGAAATGATGGATTACAAGGGCTCAGGAATGAGTGTAATGGAGATGAGCCATCGTTCGAAGGTGTATGATAACATTATCAAGGAAGCAGAGCAGGATTTAAGGGATCTTATGAACATCCCTGACAATTATAAGGTGCTTTTCCTTCAGGGTGGTGCTTCACAGCAGTTTGCAGCTATTCCAATGAATCTTATGAAGAATGGCGTAGCGGATTACATTATAACCGGTCAGTGGGCTAAGAAGGCTTATGAAGAGGCAAAGAAGTATGGTAAGGCAAATGCCATTGCTTCCTCAGCAGACAAGACCTTCTCGTACATTCCGGATTGCTCAGATCTTCCTATTTCTGAGGATGCAGATTACGTATACATTTGCCATAACAATACAATATACGGAACAGCCTACCATGAGCTTCCTAATACAAAGGGTAAGATACTTGTAGCTGACATGTCATCTGATATTCTTTCACAGCCTGTAAATGTATCAGATTATGGTCTTATTTACTTCGGTGTACAGAAGAATGTGGGACCGGCAGGTGTTGTTGTAGTAATAATCCGTGAGGATTTAATCAGAGATGATCTTCCTGAGTTTGTTCCTACAATGTTAAAGTATAAGACTCAGGCTGACAATGATTCCCTCTACAATACTCCACCTTGTTATGGTATATATATTTGTGGACTCGTATTTAAGTGGGTTAAGGAAATGGGCGGACTTGAGGCTATGAAGCTTCATAATGAGAAGAAGGCAGCAATACTTTACGATTTCCTTGATTCTTCAAAGATGTTTAAGGGAACTGTTGTTAAGAAGGACCGTTCACTTATGAATGTACCATTTGTCACAGGCAATGAAGAGCTTGATGCAAAGTTTGTCAAGGAGGCAACAGCAGCCGGCTTTGTAAATCTTAAGGGCCATAGAACAGTTGGCGGTATGCGTGCAAGCATTTACAATGCAATGCCAATTGAGGGTGTTGAGAAGCTTGTTGCATTCATGAAGGAATTTGAGAAAGCAAACTCATAAAATGTTTCAGCCCGGTCCGGTAAGGCTTTGTGACGGATTCAAGGCTGATATGTTCAGATATGTAAAAAAATATATGAGAGGGATAACAAGATGACAAAGATTAATTGCTTAAATCCAATCGCTGAATGCGGAATGGGTTTATTTACAGAAAATTATGAGAAGGTTGATGATTTTGCGGAAGCAGATGCTGTTCTTGTAAGAAGTGCTGCTATGCATGACCTGGAGCTTTCAGATAAGCTTCTTGCAGTAGCAAGAGCCGGCGCAGGAGTCAATAATATTCCACTTGACAAGTGTGCTGAGAAGGGAATTGTAGTATTCAATACACCGGGCGCAAATGCAAACGGTGTTAAGGAGCTTGTTATTGCAGGACTTCTTCTCGCATCAAGAGACCTTATGGGCGGATATAACTGGGTTAAGGAAAATGCATCGGATGAGAATATTGCAAAGGCTGTTGAAAAGCAGAAGTCAAAGTATGCCGGTAACGAGATTAAGGGTAAGAAGTTAGGAGTAATCGGTCTTGGTGCAATTGGTGCAATGGTTGCAAACATCGGTTTCAGACTTGGAATGGAAGTATATGGATATGACCCTTATGTTTCTGTAGACGCTGCATGGAGACTGTCAAGTCATGTAAAGCATGTGACAAATGTAGATGATATTTACAAAGAATGTGATTATATCACTATTCATGTACCTGCCCTTGACTCAACAAAGGGAATGATAAACAAGGATGCATTTGCACTTATGAAGGATGGAGTTAAGGTTCTCAACTTTGCAAGAGATATTCTTGTAAATGATGATGATATGATAGAGGCGCTTGGAACAGGCAGGGTTGGAAAGTACGTAACAGATTTCCCAAATGCTAAGATAGCCGGTGTCGATAATGTAATTACACTTCCACATCTTGGAGCTTCCACAGAAGAGTCTGAGGATAATTGCGCAATTATGGCTGTTCAGCAGATTATGGATTTTATTGAGAACGGAAATATTAAGAATTCTGTAAATTATCCGGCAATAGATGCAGGTGTATGCAGCGATGCTTCAAGAGTTGCTGTATGCCATAAGAATATTCCTAATATGATTGCTCAGTTTACCGGTGCATTTTCTTCTAAGGGAATCAATGTATCAGATATGGTTAGCAAGTCAAGGGGAGATTGGGCATATTCAATTTTTGACATCTCAGAGAAGGCTGACCAGTCTACAATTGAAATGATTAACAAAATTGATGGTGTTGTAAAGGCCAGAATAGTAAAGTAAAATTACCGGAGGACAATTATGAGTGATAAGTTAAAGGTAGGTATCCTTGGCGGTACCGGTATGGTAGGACAGAGATTTATAGCGTTACTGGAAAATCATCCTTGGTTTGAGGTGACAACTATTGCAGCAAGTCCAAGAAGTGCTGGAAAGACTTACGAGGAGGCTGTAGGCGACAGATGGAAGATGACCACACCTATGCCTGAGGCTGTTAAGAAAATTGTTGTATTAAATGTAAATGAAGTTGAAAAGGTAGCCTCAACAGTTGATTTTGTATTTTCGGCTGTGGATATGTCTAAGGATGAGATTAAGGCAATTGAGGAGGCTTATGCAAAGACAGAGACTCCTGTTGTATCAAATAATAGTGCACACAGATGGACACCGGATGTACCAATGGTTGTTCCTGAGATTAATCCGGAGCATATGAAGGTTATTGATTTCCAGAAGAAGAGACTTGGAACGACAAGGGGCTTTGTAGCAGTAAAGCCAAACTGCTCGATTCAGTCCTATGCTCCTGTTCTCACTGCATGGAAGGAATTTGAGCCATATGAGGTTGTTGCAACAACTTACCAGGCAATTTCAGGTGCAGGTAAGACCTTCAAGGATTGGCCGGAAATGGTTGGAAACATTATCCCATATATTGGTGGTGAGGAGGAAAAGTCAGAGAAGGAGCCTCTTAGAATCTGGGGTGAGATAAAGGACGGCGTAATTGTTCCGGCTGAATCTCCAAAGATTACCTGTCAGTGTATCAGAGTTCCTGTCTTAAACGGACACACTGCAGCTGTATTTGTTAAGTTTAAGAAGAAGCCTACTAAGGAACAGCTGATTGAAAAGCTTGTACAGTTTAAGGGTGTTCCTCAGGAGCTAGGTCTTCCTAGTGCACCAAAGCAGTTTATTCAGTACATGGAGGAGGACAACAGACCACAGGTTGCTCTTGATGTTGATTATGAGAACGGTATGGGTATCAGTGTAGGCCGTATCCGTGAGGATTCAATCTATGATTGGAAGTTTGTTGGCCTTTCGCATAACACTGTAAGAGGAGCAGCAGGTGGAGCAGTTCTCTGTGCAGAGCTTCTTAAGGCACAGGGATACATTACTAAAAAATAATAATACATTTTACAGGCATTTCATTTATATTTTAGTTTTTAAATTAAGAAAATATAAGACTAAAATATACTTGAAATGCTTGTTTGCTTTTATGAAATGTGGTAATATTAAGAATAGGATTGTCTGCTTATAGATAAGACAAACGAAAAGTAATATTTTACCAGGAGGCAACATCATGACAAAAAAACTGATCTTAGTTACTTCACCACCCGCATGTGGAAAAACATTTATTTCAAAGAAGCTTGCAAAGGCACTTACAAATTGTGTATACCTGGACAAGGATACCCTTATTGTATTGTCAAAGCAGATATTCAAGGTTGCAGGAGAAGAGTACAATAGATCATCAGATTTCTTTCAGAGAGAGATTAGGGATTACGAGTACTATGCAGTATTAGATATAGCATTTGAGGCACTTGATTACAATGATACAGTGCTTATCAATGCACCATTTACTGATGAAATTCGTGATAACGAGTATTTGGATGGATTAAGAGCAAAGCTTAAGGAAAAGGATGCAGAATTATTTGTAGTGTGGGTTCATACTGATGTTGAGGTTGCTCATCAGAGAATGATTAAGAGAGCTTCTGACAGAGACGCTTGGAAGCTGGAGCATTGGGATGAGTATGTTGCTACACAGAATTTCAAACAGCCGGATAATATACCGGAGCTTTTTGTTTTCAATAATTCTTCAGAGGAAGACTACAAGAAGTCAATCGATGATGCTGTTAAGGCAATAAGAGGATAATTTGACTAGGATAAGGAGAGCATACAATGGCGTTGATTAAACCATTTACAGCATACAGACCGGAGAAAAGTATTGTGGATAAGGTTGCTGCACTTCCCTATGATGTGTACAGCAGAGCGGAGGCTAAGGAGGTTGTTGCGAATCATCCAAAGTCATTTCTCAGAATAGACAGGGCGGAAACTGCCTTTGATGACAGCGTGGATACCTATGCACCATGCGTATATGCCAAGGCAAAAGAACTGCTGGATGGTATGATTGATTCAGGTGAGTATATTCCGGATAAGCAGGATATGTATTATATATATGAGCTTATTATGGATGGACGTCACCAAACCGGTATTGTTGCCTGTGCTTCCATAGATGATTACATAAATGGAGTAATCAAGAAGCATGAGAATACAAGAGAGGATAAGGAAATCGATAGAATTACTCATGTGGATACCTGTAATGCTCAGACAGGTCCGATTTTCCTGGCTTATAGAGCTCAGGAAACCATAGATAAAATAGTGGATAGGGTAAAGCAGGATTCTCCTGAGTATGCATTTACTTCTGAGGATGGAATAACCCATAATGTATGGCTTATATCAGATAAAAATGATATAGAGCAGATCAGAAACTGCTTTGAGAATATCGGTGAAATATATATTGCTGATGGACATCACAGGGCTGCCTCAGCGGTTAAGGTGGGTTTGAAGAGGAGAGCATTACACACTGATACAAAGGGAACAGAGGAGTATAATTTTTTCCTGTCTGTATTATTTCCGGACAATCAGCTTAAGATTTTGCCATACAATAGAGTGATTAAGGATTTAAATGGTTATACTACAAATGAATTTATGAATAAGGTAAAATCTTTATTTGATGTAAAAGAGGTTTCAGAGGCATATATGCCGATAGAAAAATATACCTACGGAATGTATCTTGAGGATAAGTGGTATAAGTTGGTTGCCAAGGATGAATTAAAATCTGATAATCCCGTTGATGGGTTAGATGTTTCAATATTACAGGATGCTTTACTTGGTCCGGTACTTGGTATCAAGGATCCAAGAACAGACAAGCGAATTGATTTTGTTGGTGGAATCAGGGGCCTTAAGGAGCTTGAGAGAAGAGTTTCTCAGGATATGAAGCTGGCATTTTCTATGTATCCAACATCAATAGAGGAGCTTTTTGATGTTGCAGACGCAGGCTTACTTATGCCGCCAAAGTCTACATGGTTTGAACCAAAGCTTAGAAGCGGAATTTTTATCCATAAATTATAGAGAGGAGTATTCTTCTATATGTCCAAAAGAAAAGAAGTATTTGCAATAAATTGGATGGAAGTTGATGCCTTGGTTCAGGGCATTCACAACAACCCACACCACATATTGGGTATGCACGAATGCATAGATGATGTTTTTATTAACGTGTACATGCCGGGAGCAAAGGTTGTAACTGCAATTGATACAGCCACCAGAAAAAAGTATACGCTTGTTTCGGAGAGAGTTGAGGGCTTTTATTCTGTTGTCATTAAAGATAAGAAAAGATTTGATTACAAGCTCAATGTTAAATTTGATAATGGCGAGGAGATAACCTACATTGACCCGTACATTTTTGAGTCTGTAATAGACCCGATTGATGTAAGTCTGTTCAATGAAGGGCAGCATTACAATATTTATGATAAAATGGGAGCGCATCCGATGACTGTAGATGGAGTTGAGGGTGTTTTGTTTGCTGTATGGGCACCTAATGCTGACAGGGTTTCGGTTGTAGGCAATTTCAATAATTGGGATGGAAGAAGACATCCTATGAGAAAGCTTGATTATTCAGGTATTTTTGAGCTGTTTATCCCAGGAAAATATGTGGGAGAGATATATAAGTATGAGATTCGTTCGAAGTCGGGCAAGGTTTTCATGAAGAGCGATCCTTATGCTTTTAGCAGTGAGCTTCGTCCTGCCAATGCATCTAAGATAGTTGATTTATCATATAAGTGGAAGGATGAAAAGTGGATAAAGAACCGCGAGGAAACCGATACACTGTCTAAGCCGATGAACATATATGAGATGCATCTTGGCTCTTGGAAGAGACCGGAGGATGGCAGAGAATTTTATAATTACAGGGACATTGCGTCCAGACTTGCGGATTATCTTCAAATGATGAATTACAATTATGTTGAGCTGATGCCGATTATGGAGCATCCCTATGATCCTTCATGGGGCTATCAGGTAACAGGTTATTATGCTCCAACATCAAGATATGGTTCGCCGGAGGATTTCATGTATTTTGTAGATTATCT
Source organism: Wujia sp. (assembly GCA_051879975.1). GTDB lineage: Bacteria > Bacillota > Clostridia > Lachnospirales > Lachnospiraceae > Coprococcus_C. Next base: position 2,479 of record JBJENB010000015.1, on the reverse strand, counting down.
TCATGGCAAGGGAATAGGTGTTATTATAGACTGGGTTCCGGCACATTTTCCAAAGGATGAACATGGATTGGGAAGATTTGACGGTTCATGTCTATATGAGCATGAAGACCCAAGAAGGGGAGAGCATCCTCACTGGGGAACATATATTTTTAACTACGGCAGAAATGAGGTTAGAAACTTTCTGGTTGCCAATGCACTTTATTGGGCAGAAAAATATCATGTGGATGGTATAAGAATGGATGCAGTTGCATCTATGCTATATTTGGACTATGGAAGAAATAACGGAGAGTGGCTACCAAATATCTATGGTGGTAACGAGAATCTTGAGGCAATAGATTTCATCAAGGAATTAAACACGAAGATGCATGAGCTTCATAAGGGTGTTATCATGATGGCCGAGGAATCTACCGCATGGCCAATGATGACGCATCCTGTTGAAGATGGCGGAATGGGCTTTGATTATAAGTGGAACATGGGATGGATGAATGACTTCCTTGGATATATAAAGCTGGATCCACTCTATAGAAAATATCATCATAACGACCTTACCTTTAGTATGGTATATGCATATAGTGAGAACTTTGTACTTGTACTTTCACATGATGAGGTAGTACATGGTAAGGGCTCAATGATTACCAAAATGCCGGGTGGATATGAAGACAAGTTCTCAAATCTAAGGGTTGCCTATGGATATATGATGACGCATCCGGGAAAAAAGCTTTTATTTATGGGACAGGAGATTGCCCAGTTTTCAGAATTTAACGAGGCAGCTGAGGTTGATTGGTCTTTGTTTGAGTTTGATGCCCATGTGTTTATGCAGGGCTATGTCAAGGAGTTAAACAAGCTCTATAGCACAGAGCCGGCTCTATATGAGCTTGACAATAAATCAGAGGGCTTTGAGTGGATTAACTGTAATAATGCCAATGCCAGTCTGCTGTCATTTATGAGAAAGGGTAGTAATCCTAATGATACACTGGTTATCATTTGTAACTTTACTCCAATCCCTCATAAAGCATATAAACTGGCTACACCGTCAGGTGGAAAATGGATGGAGATATTCTCCAGCGATAATCTGAAGTATGGTGGAGAAGGTCGCAATAATAAGGTTGCTAAGCAGGCCAAGAAGGAAGAATGCGATGGACAGGAGCATTATATAACCATAAATGTACCACCACTTTCTATTTCGGTGTTTAAGAAGAAGCTATCAAAGTAAAATACAGAATTATTATAGTAGTCAGTGAATGGAGAATTCGTTGACTACTATTGTATTTATTAATAATTATATATAAAAAAATATGGAGGAATATATGCTGTTAACGGATATTGAAACGATACAGGAAAATATACAGGATATAGATAAATCAAAGCTTCAGCAGTATATGGACCAGCTGCTCAACTGGCTGGTTGATAAGCTGTTTGATTTGTTTATTGCCTTTGTGTTCTTGTTTGTGGGTTTTAAAATCTGCAGAATTATAGTTAGATTTATACGAAAATCCTTTGACAGGGCGGGCCTTGAAAGCAGTGTAGCAGGCTTTCTGGTGTCATTGATTAAGGGTATCTTATATTCCATCGTATTTATCATGGCAGCCGCCATGGTAGGCTTCCAGGTAACCTCTCTGGTTACCATTCTTGGAACAGCCAGCTTGGCTGTTGGTCTTGCTCTTCAGGGGAGCTTATCTAATTTTGCCGGTGGTGTGTTGATACTTTTGATGAAGCCCTTTAGAGTTGGTGATTACATTATAGAAAATAGTGAAAAATGTGAAGGAACGGTTGTTTCTATAGATATATTTTATACCAAGCTTAGAACCTATGACAATAAAGTAGTAGTAATACCAAATGGTAGCATAACTGCACATTCCATCATTAATGTTACGGCTGAAAATTATAGAAAGGTTGAGATAATGGTAGGAGTTGAATATGCGGCAGACATTAACAAGGTAAAGGGCATATTGGAAAAGGCTGTCAATGAATGTGTGTATTATGATAAATCCAAGGAATTCAATGTGTTTGTTGATTCCTTTGAGAGCAGTTCAATTAAAATGGGAGTAAGGTTTATGGTTAACACAGAGGATTACTGGAATGCCAAATGGGAAACAACCGAAAAGATAAAAAAGCTATTTGATGAGAACGGAATTGTAATTCCGTTTAATCAGCTTGAGGTAGCGATTAAGAATTAAAATAGATTCTGTACATCATATTTTCAAAGTGTTATAATATTTTAATATAGAGCAATAAGGAGAAGCTATATGATACTTATAGATACGCAAAAAGAAGAGTTTAGCAAGCTGAAGGATATCAGAATATTTGATAAGGTTACAAATGAGAATAGATTCAATAGGGATTTGCTTGTTATTGGTCTTGGCGGTGTTGGTAGTAGGGTTGCATGTTCCTTAAAGGGCATGCTGATGGGGAATATTACTCATGAGGACAATATAAGCTTTCTTATGGTGGATTCAGATATTCCTGCAATGGAGGCAAC
>JBJENB010000014.1:0-11942 GCA_051879975.1 Wujia sp. | reverse complement strand
ATCAGGTTGGACAGCTGTTCGAAAATATTGCAGTGAATAAGTCGAGAACAGCCATTACATCTCTCGTTAATCTTCGACCTGATTATGCCAATATTGAAACAGATGGAGAATTAAAACAGATAGATCCCTATGATGTTCAGGTGGGAGATTCTATTGTAGTGCTCGCAGGAGAGAAAATACCTCTTGACGGAATAGTGACTGAGGGCGAAAGCTTTGTAAATACTGCAGCACTTACCGGTGAGTCTGTTCCACGTAGGGTAATTAAGGGAGATACAGTACTTAGTGGTTGTATAAATGAACAAGGAATACTTCATATCGAGGTGACAAAGGAATTTGATGATTCAACAGTAGCCAAAATCCTTGATATGGTTGAAAATGCCGGCTCAAGAAAATCCCGTTCTGAGAGCTTTATTACCAGATTTGCAAAGTATTACACGCCGCTTGTTGTACTTGCAGCAGTCCTTGTAGCTATACTCCCTCCGATTATTCTGGGAGAGAGCTTTGCAAAATGGATTTCCAGAGCGCTTATTTTCTTGGTTATTTCATGTCCGTGTGCGCTGGTTATATCTGTACCCCTTGGCTTCTTCGGCGGCATAGGTGCAGCATCAAAGCTTGGAATTCTGGTAAAGGGCAGCAACTATCTTGAGGCAATTGCCTATGCTGATACAGTGGTATTTGACAAGACAGGAACTCTTACTGAAGGTGTATTTAAGGTAAAAGATATAGTGTCTACAGGTACCGTTACAGGTAAAGAATTATCCGCCATTGCAGCCTACGCAGAGTGCTATTCTCATCATCCGATTGCATTATCAATTTTGAAGGAATATGAGGAAGCTGTATCGGCGAAGGTTGATATGGAGCTGATTGAAACCGTGGATGAAATAGCCGGTATGGGTGTATGCCTTACACTTAAGGATGAAGCCTCGTTGTCTGTTATGGGTGTAAAGAATTCAGCCGGTACCCTGTATTATGCAGGAAATACTAGACTTCTTAAGGAAAAGGGTATTGACGTACCGGATACAGAGGGCAAGACCGGAACTATAGTTTATATAGCAGATGATAAAAGCTGTTTGGGGTATATAGTAATATCAGACGTAATTAAGAAGGATACAAGGGAAGCAATAACTGAGCTTCACAAAATAGGAATAAAAGAAACGGTTATGTTAACCGGAGACAGAAATAAGACTGCAAATGCAGTAGCCGGTGAGCTTGGAATCAAGACTGTATATAGTGAGCTGCTTCCGGGAGATAAGCTTGAAAAGCTGGAGGAAATCATAAGCTTAAAGGGACAGAATCAGAATTCTCCTAAGGTAGCCTATGTGGGAGATGGAATCAATGATGCCCCATCACTTACCAGAGCCGATATTGGTATCGCTATGGGTGCCATGGGACAGGATGCAGCCATAGAGGCTGCGGATATAGTCCTTATGGATGACAATCCAAGAAGAATTGCAACCGTAGTGAGAATTGCAAGAAAAACACTAAGAATTGTAAAGCAGAATATAGTGTTTGCACTCGGCATAAAGCTCCTTGCAATGATATTAGGTGTATTCGGAATTGCTAATATGTGGTTTGCGGTATTTGCAGATGTCGGTGTATCTGTAATTGCAATACTTAATTCCATGAGAATGTTAAGGTATAACAAACGTTAGTACAGGCGAATGAGGGGGCAACGAATTTATCGTTGCCCCCTCATTCTACAGTCTGTCCGTATTAAAGGTCATATAAAGCGAACACTTTAGCTTTGCACCAAAGGAATTGCCGGAATTTTTAACGATCGAAATCTGTTTTTGAATGAAATCCGGAAGCTTATAAATTCTGTTAAGTGCATCAAAAAGATTGCATAGAACCTCCTTGGAAAAACGCTTTGGTCTATAAATTTCCTTAGTGGAAATAACCTCGGAGGTGGTGTCGTAAATTATTTTACCGTATAATGCTGCAACTATGGTAATCCAATGTCCTGTGGTGGTCAATCCGTTCGGCATAGGTATTTTTAAACTGCCAAGCAGGGCCTGATTAAATGCAATGGCAGAAATGCAGCTTAAATCATTTACCAATACATTTTCAGGGGATGAAATTGTATCCACAGGCTTCTTGGTTCTGTATACTGAAAGACTTTCAGGATTATTTGACTTATATGGTGAACAGTACAGAAGCGGAAGCTCGGCATTTTCCTCGCCTGAAAGACGACTGCAAATATTTGCCAGATAATCCCCTGATATTCGCTCATAAGGATTAATTATGGCATAATAGTCATAGCTACCTTCTGCTACTTCAAAGAGTCTGAACAATGACGCATCCTCCGAACAGTTTTTTCCGTCAAAAAAGGTTGCTGCAGGGTTTGCCTCACAATATTCACTAAGTATGGTTGATGTGTTGTCAGTTGAACCATTGTTACGGATTAATATATTCACATCTACATTCTTTTGATTAAGAATGCTGTCAAGCTGATCACATATATAATCCTCACAGTTGAAAACTGACATTAAAACGAGAAATGTATTCATATATATTAATTACCTCTTATTTATGATATATTATGTCGACTTGTATCGAATAAGTGAATTATACAATATTTATACTTTCAAAACAATATACAACTATTTAAATTGCAAAGTAATCAAAGATATGCTAAAATTTTTCGCGAAAAGAGGTGACAATATGAGATTGCATTTTACGAAGATGGAAGGTCTTGGAAACGATTATGTTTATTTTAATTGTTTTAAGGAGAAGATAGATAATCCAAGTGAATTGGCGGTTCAATTAAGTGACAGACATTTCGGAATTGGCTCGGATGGAATAATACTTATTAAGCCGTCACAGAAGGCAGATTTTACAATGGAAATGTATAATGCAGATGGCTCACAGTCGGAAATGTGCGGAAATGGTATTCGATGTGTTGGGAAATATGTATATGACTACGGCTTGACAGATAAAACAGAAGTGTCAATAGAAACCTTGGCAGGTATAAAGTATTTACAATTTGAGATAAATAAGAAGGATGAGAATGACAGAGGAACTGTCAGCATGATAACGGTTAACATGGGTTCGCCGATTTTAAAGCCGGAGGAAATTCCTACCACAATTGCTCATGGTAAGGAAATGGCAGTAGCAGAGCAGGTAGAGGTAAATGGGAAGCAATATGAGGTCACCTGTGTTTCTATGGGTAATCCTCATTGTATAACCTTTGTTGATGATGTTGATAATTTTCCACTTAATACAGTGGGAGCCGCCTTTGAGAGCAATACCAAGCTCTTTCCACGCAGAGTAAACGCGGAGTTTGTGGAGATAGTAAATCGCCGGTATGCCAAGATGCGTGTATTTGAGAGAGGAACGGGAGAAACCCTGGCCTGTGGTACCGGAACCTGCGCCACGGTGGTGGCATGTGCTCTTAACAACAGGACTGAGGATGAGGTCACCGTAAAACTATTAGGTGGGGAGCTTATTATCCGCTGGGACAGAGAGGAAAATATTGTATATATGACAGGCCCTGCAAGGGTGGTATTTGACGGCGAAATTGAGATATAATGCATGATAAGGACCAGATTATAATGCTTTTAAATGATACAGATAATGTATCATATTTGATATAAGGAGGATAAAGCATGTTTAAGGTAAATGACAACTATTTGAAGCTCCCGGGTAGCTACCTTTTCTCCACTATAGGTAAGAAGGTCAGAGCATTTCAGGAGGCAAATCCTGATAAGGAGATTATAAGACTTGGTATAGGTGACGTAACTCAGCCTTTGGCACCTGCGATTATTGACAGACTCCATGAGGCTGTATCTGAAATGGGTGTTCAGGAGACCTTCAGAGGCTATGCGCCGGATTTGGGCTATGAATTTTTGCGCAGTGCCATTGTAAACAATGATTATAAGCCAAGAGGCGTGGATATAGAGATAGATGAGGTATTTATCAGTGATGGTGCAAAGTGTGATTCCGGCAATATTCAGGAGATTTTTTCTCTTGATAACAGGATTGCCGTGTGTGACCCTGTATATCCGGTGTATGTTGATTCCAATGTAATGGCAGGAAGAACCGGCACCTATGATGCGGGAACAGGTCTCTGGAGTGATGTTATATATATGCCATGTAGGGAGGAAAATGGTTTTGCACCGGAGCTTCCTGAGGAAACTCCTGACATTATTTATCTTTGCTTCCCTAACAATCCAACAGGAGCTACGATTACGAAGGATCAGCTTCAGAAATGGGTGGATTATGCAAATGAGAAAAAGGCAGTCATTATATATGATGCAGCTTATGAGGCATATATCAGTGAGGATAACGTACCTCATACCATATACGAGTGTGACGGAGCTAAGACCTGCGCAATAGAGCTTCGAAGCTTCTCGAAGAATGCAGGATTTACCGGAACAAGACTTGGATTTACGGTAATACCGAAGTCACTGGTGTCAGCGGATGGAGTAGCACTGAATCCTCTTTGGGCGAGAAGACACGGAACCAAGTATAATGGCGCTCCATATATTGTTCAGGCTGCGGGAGAAGCAGTATACTCTGAGGCAGGCAAGAAGCAGACATCAGAGCAGATAGCATATTACATGAACAATGCAAAGTATATTTACGAGGGACTTAAGAATGCAGGCTATGGAGTATCAGGAGGTGTAAATGCACCATATATCTGGCTTAAGACTCCTGATAACATGACCTCCTGGGATTTCTTCGATTATCTCCTTGAAAAGGCAAATGTGGTGGGTACTCCTGGTTCAGGCTTTGGACCAAGCGGAGAGGGCTACTTCAGACTGACCGCATTTGGAACCTATGAAAATACAGTTAAGGCAATTGACAGAATTAAGGCATTATAAATTGTATAATCAAAAAACAAAGCGGGCTTGTCCGCTTTGTTTTTTCTTATAAAATTAAATTTTATGACCATACTGATTTAGGAATATTTTTCTTTGAGTAGTAATTATTGACACTGCAAATTAATATTATTATAATTTAAAAAATTGTATAGAAACGATAAAATGGAGTTACTATGTACAGTAAGGAACAAAAAAAGCGTTTGCTGAATATAATTACAAATTGTTTTATATGGATATTTGAGACGTTGTCCTTCGGTGCAGTCTGGTACAATTTTTATTATTATGAGGAGTATGTTACCAAGGTTCCTGTTGTAATAATTATGTACAGTATTTTTGTGTATCTGATAACCAAAAGCTTTAATGGTTATAAGATAAGCTATATGAGAACCATGGATTTAGCTTTGTCACATATAATAGCAATACTGTGTTCTGATGTGGTGGGATACATTTTTATATCTATGATATGGCATAAAAACGAGGATCCTTTGCCAATGGTGGTTTTGGTTTTTGCTCAGAGCTTCTTTGCTGTTGCATGGGTATGGTTTGTCCGTCATGTTTATATGCATGTTTATCCGCCTAGAAAGGTTATAATCATATACGGAAATTATCCGGCAGATTCGTTTATTAGAAAGCTTAACATAAGAAGTGAAACCTATACTGTTTGTGAAATATTAAATTATCAAAAGGGTATGGACAGGATTTGCAACGATGTTCTGGATTTTGAGGGCGTATTTCTCTATGATTTGCCTGCAGAGGACAGAAATGTAATTATGAAGTACTGCTACAGAAATTCAATCAGAACCTATGTAGTACCCAAAATCACGGATATTATCCTTGAAGGCTCAGAGGATTTGCATCTGGTTGACACGCCTATTTACCTTTCCAGAAACATAGGACTTTCTGTAGACCAGAGGTTTGTCAAGCGAACCATGGACATAATTGTTTCGTCTATCGGAATAGTAATTACAGCTCCGATTATGCTTATTATAGCACTGATGATTAAGCTGTATGACGGAGGACCTGTTTTCTACAGACAGGAGCGGCTTACCAGGGACGGAAAAGCATTTAATATATTTAAATTCAGAAGTATGAGAACAGATGCGGAGAAGGAGGGAGCCCAGCTTGCCCAAAAGCATGATTCCAGGGTGACACCGGTGGGTAAGGTGCTTAGAAATCTCCATGTGGATGAGCTTCCGCAGCTGTTTAATATTTTTATTGGTGATATGTCTCTGGTGGGTCCCAGACCGGAGCGGCCGGAGATATTTGAGAAATATAAGGAATCAATTCCTGACTTTGATTTCAGACTTAAGGTAAAGGCCGGATTAACGGGTTACGCTCAGGTGTATGGTAAATACAATACGACACCGATAGATAAGCTAAAGCTTGATTTGACTTATATTCAGGAGTATTCCTATTGGCTGGACATTAAGCTTATGCTGCTTACCTTTCGAATCGTATTTAGAAAAGAAAGCTCAGAGGGAGTGGAAGATAATCAGACGACAGCCCTTACTGAAACTGATAGGAGGAAATAAATCATGAATATCGCAGTTATCATTGCAGGTGGTTCAGGTCACAGAATGGGGCAGGATATCCCTAAGCAATTTATAAATGTATATGATAAACCTATTATTTTATATACGTTGGAAAGCTTTCAGAACAATGAGCTTATCGATGTGATTGAGGTTGTGTGTATAGAGGGCTGGGAAAATGTTCTATGGGCTTATGCAAAGCAGTTTAACATCACCAAGCTGAAATGGATAACAGGTGGCGGTGAAAGTGCTCAGGAATCCATCAGAAATGGTATTGATAATCTTGCCGGGAAATGCTCCGGTGATGATAATATAATTATTCATGATGGAATAAGACCAATCATCGATGATGAGGTACTGACTGATGTAATAGAAAAATGCAATCAGTATGGCAACGGTGTAACCTCCCTTCCATATAATGAGCAGATATTTGTAATAGACGATGAGACCTCAACTACAAAATATATTCCAAGGGAAACCTTAAGACGTGTCTCAACACCTCAGGCATATAAATATGATAAGCTTGTGTGGGCATATGAGAAGGCTTTTAGGGAGAATATAGGAATAAAGGGCTCGGCATATACGAACACTATGATGGTGGAGCTTGGTGAGAGACTTTATTTTGCCAAGGGTTCAGACAAGAATATCAAGCTTACGACCAAGGATGATTTGGAAATCTTTAAAGGATATCTGACTGCAGAAAAGGATAAGTGGTTAAAGTAAGGAGACGGACAATGAGCTTATATGACAGTGCTTTATATATGGAGGACGTCAGGTGTATAGCCAAAGCCTCTGTTGACTGGGACAAGCTAAAGGATAAATCCATAGCCATATCCGGTGGAACGGGGATGATAGGAAGCTTCCTTGTGGATGTTCTGATGTACAGAAATAAAAAATATAATCAAAATACTCACATTTATGTTATAGGAAGAAGTGAGGAGAAGGCGGCAAAACGTTTTTCAGAATATGCAAATGAAGAACTATATCATTTTGCAGCCTGCGATATTAACAGAGAGCAGGACATGAGAAGGGCATTGCCCGGAAGGATTGATTATGTGTTGCATGGAGCCTCCAATACGCATCCGAAGGCCTATGCAACGGACCCAATAGGAACTATCTCTGCAAATGTAATAGGCGCCCGTAATCTTCTCGATTGGGCAGCCGATGCCCGGTGTATTCGTTTTGCATATCTTTCCTCTGTGGAAATATACGGAGAGAACAAGGGCGATATAGATAAGTTTCATGAGGAATATCTTGGATATATTGACTGTAATACAATGAGAGCCGGATATCCGGAGAGCAAGAGGGTTGGTGAGGCTCTTTGTCAGGCCTATATCTGTCAGAAAAATATGGATATAGTCATACCGAGACTTTCAAGAGTATACGGACCAACAATGTTGGCTACTGATACGAAAGCCTTGTCGCAGTTTATACAAAAGGGCGTAAAGGGTGAAGATATAGTCCTAAAAAGTGAGGGGACACAGGAATATTCATATAGCTATGTGGCAGATGCCGTGTATGGTCTGTTGTTCGTGCTTCTAAACGGAGAGAAGGGACAGGCATACAATATTGCATCTAAGGAATCGGATATAATGCTTAAGGATTTGGCAACATTGATTGCTAAAATATCCGGCACTAAGGTGGTTTTTGAATTGCCGGATGAAATTGAAAAGGCGGGATATTCGAAGGCGACAAAGGCAACTCTGGATGTCAGTAAGATAAACAGGGCCGGCTTTGATTCCATTTTTGGAATAGAGGAGGGCATAGCCCACACCATGGAAATACTTAAGGAAATGCAGTAATTTGAATTGGGAGCAGAGATGAACAAGGATAGAGAATGGAACAGGTACGGCAATTTATTTGCAGAGCTGGTCCGAAAGGGTATAAAGCTAAAATACAGAAGGTCATATCTGGGCATTTTGTGGTCCATGGTTGAGCCTTTGCTTACCATGATTGTGCTATCAGTTGTATTCGGAACGCTACTTGGACATAGCGGAAAGGAGTTTCCGGTTTACATTCTGGCGGGAAGACTTATCTATACACTTTTTTCACAATCAACCACTACTGCACTAAAATCCATCAGGCAAAACGAAGGAATGATTAAAAAGGTTTATGTGCCGAAGTATATGTATCCACTATCCGGTATTGTATACAATTATATTTTATTTTTGGTATCACTTTTGGTTCTTGCTGTTGTTTCTATTGTACTCAAGGTGTACCCTACAGCAAGAATATTTTTGGCAGTTATCCCGCTTTTTATTTTATTTATATTGTCTATAGGAATCGGACTTATTTTATCTACTATGGGAACTTTTTTCAGAGATTTGGAGTATCTTTGGAATGTAGCCCTTATGCTTATCATGTATACCTGTGCAATATTTTATTATCCGGAGAAAATATTGGATAGCAATGTCAGCTTTATATTAAAATATAATCCGTTGTTCTGCATTATTTCAGATTTTAGAGCCTGTGTATTCGGATATGCCATGAATAGCTGGGAAGTGTTTTATCCGTTGGTATTTGCGATTGCTTCCATAATGATTGGTGGATATGTATTTAAGAAGAATCAGGATAAATTTATTTTATATATTTAATTGAGGAGAATGGTTTGGAAGAGGTAATTAAGCTTGAGCATGTTGGCATGCAATTTAACCTAAGCAAGGAAAAGGTTGACAGTGTAAAAGAATATTTTATCAAAATGCTCAAACAAGAGCTTAAATTCAATGAGTTTTGGGCACTGAAGGATATAAATGTTACAATCAATAAGGGGGATCGTGTAGCCATTCTGGGACTTAATGGTGCAGGCAAATCTACCCTCATGAAGGTGATAGCCGGCGTGTTTAATCCGACGGAGGGGAAGGTGACGAAGCACGGTGTTATTGCTCCAATGATTGAATTGGGCGCCGGCTTTGACAAGCAATACACCGGAGCAGAGAATATATTTCTTTATGGTGCTGTGTTGGGACATTCAAGGAAATTTATGCAGGAGAAATTTGATGAGATAGTTGAATTCTCTGAATTAGAGGAATTTATAGATGTTCCTCTTAAAAACTATTCCTCAGGAATGAGAGCGAGACTTGGCTTCTCCATTGCAACGGTTGTACATCCTGATATTCTTATTCTGGATGAGGTACTGTCTGTAGGAGATGCTAAGTTTAAAAAGAAGAGTGAAGCTAAGCTTGTAAGCATGATGGACGAGGGAGTGACAGTATTATTTGTATCCCATAATATGGCGCAGGTGAAACGTATATGTAACAAGGCACTGATATTGGATTGCGGTAAAATGACCCATTATGGTGATATTGAGGAGATAGCACCAATTTATGAAGAGATGACGAAATAATATGAAATTTTTTATCAGACAATTATTTAAGATGACATTACAGCATATAATACTGCCCATTGTCTATTTTCTCAACAGATGGAGAAGAATTGACGATGGGCTTGTTGTGTTGGCAGATGCTCATCATAACAGTTGTCCACCCGATATGCTATGCATAAGAGATAAATTGCGGCGGCGGAAGGTTAAGCTTACAGAATTTTATTTTGACACAGCCTCTGGAAGTAGGATTAACTCTGCTCTTTATATGATTAGGTTTATGAGACTATACGCCACTGCAAAGAAGGTATATCTATGTGATTATTTCTTGCCGGTGGGTGCCTGCAGAAAAAGAAAGGGAACCATGGTAATACAGCTCTGGCATGGCTGTGGTGCATTTAAGAGGTTTGGCTTTGATGCGGCAGATGATATTCCATCGTATTATAAAGGAAATGTTCACAAAAACTATGATTTGGTTACCGTAAGCGGAGCCTCCTGTACAAAAGCCTTTGCAGGGGCAATGGGTATAGAGGAGGATATAGTAAGAGGTATCGGTGTGGCTGCTACAGACAGATTATTTGATGGGGATTATCTGAGCTATTGCAGGGATCGCTTCAGATATGAGTACCCGGATGCCATAGGGAAAAAGGTTATTTTATGGGCGCCAACCTTCCGTGGAAATGCAAACGCCCCTCAAATAGAAGGGGAGGAGATAATTGACGAGGCCTTCGGAAGAATCAATATTGAGGGGGAATATTACCTGATTAAAAGTCTTCATCCACATCTGATGAAGGGGAAGGCACCTGCTCCAATGTCTACAGAGGAGCTTATGGTTTGTGCAGATGTGCTTATAACGGACTATTCATCCATTTTCTTTGAGTACCTTCTGTTGGATAAGCCAATAATATTTTTTGCCTCAGATTATGTGAATTATACAGAAAAAAGGGGATTTTATCTTGACTATAAGGAGTTACCGGGGACGGTTATTACCGATGATAACATTGCCTCAAATGAGGATAGTCTATGTGTTGACCTGTGCAATGCCATAAGAGACAATACAGATGAAGCAGATAACTATGGCTGTGACAGAAGGGCTTACAGATTAAAATATATGGACGGCTGCGACGGACATGCAACAGAGAGGATTTTGGATTATGAATAAGGATGGCAGAATTTATAACGGAATAAGGTGGAGAATAAAGAGACTGCTGAAACAGGTTAGAAAACCGGTTTCCAATCTGGTTAAATTTTTTACCTTCAGAATAAAATATCCTACCATATACAAAAGCTATGCAAGGAAGGGAATCAAGCAGAACAAGGTGGTGTTTGTGGAGGTACGAATGCCAAGGATAAGCGACAGCTTTGAGCTTATCTACAACGACATTAAGACAAACTATGATTTTGATGTAAAGGAGCATTTCCTTGGAATGAGTCTTGTGCCAAATAGGGAATACAGAAAGCGCTGTGTTGAAATGATTAAGGACATAGCAACTGCAAAATATGTATTTTTAAGCGAGTCAACCAATGTCATTCCATGTCTTCCCCTTAACAGGGAAACAATGGTCACCCAGCTTTGGCACGCCTGCGGTGCATTCAAGAAATTTGGTATGAGTACAGCCGATTTAATATTCGGTGACAACAGGAAAACTCTTGAGAAATATCCGTACCATGGAAATTATACCTATGTAACCGTAAGCTCAGAGGAGGTGGTCTGGGCATACGAGGAGGCTATGTCCCTTCAGGATAAAAAGGGAGTGGTTGTTCCTGTAGGAGTTTCCAGAACAGATATATTCTATGATGAGCAGGCGAAGACCCATGCATATGAAAAGCTTCGTAAGGTTTTTCCATATGCAGAGGGGAAGAAGGTTATTCTTTTTGCTCCAACCTTCAGGGGCAGAGTAGCCAATGCAAAAAGTAATGATGCTTTAGATATATCTCTAATGGAAAAGACTCTGGGAGAGGATTATGTGCTTTTGATTAAGCTTCATCCTTTCGTAAAGACAAGGACAGAGATACCTGAGGGCTGTGAGGCCTTTGCAATGGATGTTACAGACGATATGAGTATTGAGGAGCTTCTCTTTGTAAGCGATATATGTATATCTGATTATTCATCTCTGGTATTTGAGTATTCATTGTTTGAGAAGCCTATGATATTCTTTGCCAATGACCTTGACGAGTATTACGACTGGAGAGGGTTCTATTACGATTACAGGTCCTTTGTTCCCGGACCAATATATACAAGCACCTCCGAGGTGGCAGCTTATATAGCTG
>JBJENB010000013.1:0-12073 GCA_051879975.1 Wujia sp. | reverse complement strand
TTATGCTTTGGTTTAAGAGAACAAGAGCATGGACACTGATTAAGGGTATTACCGTAATAGTGGTATTTATGGGATTGGCTACAATTCTCCAGCTCAATACCCTATTATGGCTGTTTAAAAATACAATTAATGTGGGAATTATTGCGGTTATTATACTATTTCAACCTGAGCTCAGGCGTGCCCTTGAAGAGCTGGGAAGGAAAAATATCATCTCGGATGTGCTTATAAGAGATGATAAGAATATCAAGAACGATAGACTAAATGATAATACCATTACTGAAATAGTGGCTGCTGCTACAGAAATGAGTGCCAGCAAAACGGGTGCTCTTATGGTGCTGGAACAGGATGTAGCACTTGGAGAATATGAGAGTACGGGAATTGCTATTGATGCAGAAATATCAAAACAGCTTTTAGTTAATATATTTGAACACAATACACCACTTCATGACGGAGCGGTGATAATAAGGAAAAACAGAGTTGTGGCAGCTACCTGTTACCTTCCATTGACGGGAAGAAATGATTTAAATAAAGACCTTGGAACCAGACATAGAGCTGCAGTCGGTATTAGTGAGGTTTCTGACAGCGTTACCGTTGTTGTGTCAGAGGAAAACGGTGCAATATCTGTTGCTTATTCCGGAACATTATACAGAAATTTGGATGCAGAAGGACTTAGAAAGCATCTGACATCCCTTCAAACTAAACCTGTTGAACCAAAGAGATTCATTAGAAGGAAGGGAGGTAAAAAAAGTGAAGAATAAAATTCTTAACAATTTTGCTCTGAAAATTCTTTCTGTTATTTGTGCTGTTTTGTTATGGCTCATAGTAATGAATATTTCTGATTATGCAGTAACCATACATGTTGATGACATTCCGGTCACTCAGCTAAATGGTGATGTTTTGGAGGAACTTGAACATATATATGAGGTATCCTCAGGAGATACGGTGGATATAATTGTGAAGGGAAGAAGGTCTGTTGTAAGCAGACTATCCGCTGATGATTTTATTGCTACGGCCGACTTATCCAAGATGTCGATAACCAACACAGTACTAATCACTGTCGTGCCAAAGGATGCATCGATTCAGGATGATATCACAATTACCTATGTGGACAACACAATGACCCTAAGTCTTGAAGATAAGATATCTGTCCAGCTTCCGGTAATTGTAAATGTAAAGGGTATCGTGGCAGACGGATATGCAGTCGGAGAAACATATACCTCGCCTAATATCATAACTGTTGAAGGACCGGCAAGCACGGTGTCTAAGATAACGGAAGCAGTTGTGGAGGTAAATGTGGACAACCGGACGAATAGCTTTGAGACAAATGACGTCATTACTTTATATGATGCATACGATGAACCTATTGAAAGCGATAAGATAACCATATCCGACACGAATGTTAAGGTAGGAGTAAATGTTTATCCGGTTAAATCCGTAAAGGTTGATATTTCCGTTGAAGGGGAGCCTGCGGAGGGCTATGTAGTGGTAGGAGATGTACAGTACCAGCCACAGACGGTATTCATTGCAGGACCTGAGGATAAGATTAAGGATGTGAACAAAATAGTAATTGAAGATATTTCAATGGATGGATTAAAGAATAATCTACAAACCTCCATAAATATTTCCGACTATCTTCCAATGGGAACGATTTTGGCTCAAAATAATAGTGAAATCGTAATAACTGTAGTGATAGAAAAGCTTGTTACTAAGTCAATAAAACCGGAGGTTGAGGATTTGACAATCCTCAATAGAGACAGCAGGTACAAATACACAATAGAAGCCTCGGATGATTTTGAGATCATAATTACCGGATTAAACGAAGATATTCAGGAGATTGACATAGATGCTCTGCAACCAACGATAGATTGTAGTAATATGGTTTTGGGTACATATAAGTCTGTTACTCCTGAATTAAACGATATTGAAAATATTGAATATGAAATCAAGGGTAGCGTATCGGTTAAGATTACGAAATAGGAGTTGATTTTCCATGGTAGAAAAGCTTAGAAAAGCAATTGAGGAATGTAACAATATTGTTTTTTTTGGTGGAGCAGGAGTGTCTACTGAAAGTGGAATTCCGGATTTTAGAAGTGTGGACGGCTTGTATAATCAGAAGTACAAGTATCCACCGGAGACTATAATCAGTCATTCCTTTTACAGAAGTCATCCGGAAGAATTTTATGAGTTCTATAAAGAGAAGATGCTTTTTCCGGATGCAAAGCCCAATGAAGCTCATATCAAGCTCGCCGAACTGGAGCAACAGGGAAAGCTGAAGGCTGTGGTTACACAGAATATAGACGGATTGCACCAAAAGGCCGGCAGCAAAGAGGTGCTGGAATTGCACGGCTCGGTTCATAGAAATTACTGTGAACGTTGCCGGAAATTCTTTGATCTGCAATACATCATAGATTCCAAGGGTGTGCCATGCTGCGATGAGTGCGGAGCTACGGTAAAGCCTGATGTAGTATTGTATGAAGAGGGATTGGATCAGCAGACCCTTAACAAAACCATATATCATATCTCTCATGCCGATATGCTTATTATCGGAGGTACCTCACTTGCAGTGTATCCGGCAGCAGGAATGATTGACTATTTTCAAGGAAAATATCTGGTGGTAATCAATATGGCACCTACGCCAAGGGATTCATATGCAGATATTGTAATAAATGAGAAGATAGGTAAGGTGTTCTCACAATTATAATAAAAATTATTCGGAGGCATAATAGATGCGTAAAAAATCACATATATCTCTTGCAAAGGGAATTATATCGGGACTGGATTGTGAGAACAGGATTACTCACAGAGTTTCTTTTTATATAGGTAGTATATGGCCGGATTGTATACCATCGTTTATCACCAAAAGACATAATATAGTTGAAACCTTTGATGAGTTTGATAAGCGTATGAAAAGGTTTGTTGTCAAATATAATCAAAAGAAGGATTTGGGGATGATGTCAACCTTTAGAATGGGTACGGTAATGCATTATATAGCTGACTATTTCACATATCCTCATAATGCACATTTTCAAGGAAATCTTAAAGAGCATTGCAGCTATGAAGAGGAATTAAAATATGCGATGTACAGCTTTGTTGACAGTATAAGGGATAGAAATGAAGCCTTTAAGGTCCAGCTTCTTGATAGTATAGAGCAGATTAAAACATATATAGTAAAGAAGCACGATGAATATGTAAGTCTAGGTACTGGCGAATGTGCAATGGATTGTCGGTATTCTCTTGAGGCTTGTATGAGTGTCTTTTCTTCACTGCTAAGTATAGTTGCTGTCAATGGTGCAGCTGCCTGAAATGCAGTTGCCTCTCCTTTGAATAAAATATTGAAAAAAACAAACAATGTATATTATCCTGACCTTTTATGGTTGAGATGATATGCATTTTTTGGGAAGGAGAGATATTATGCGTAGTTCTCAGGAAGTATATGAAGAGGTTGCAAAGAGATGTAGCTCATATGACAAGAAGGAAAAGAGAGATTGCTGTACAAACAGTATAGATACAGAAAAGAGCTGTTTAAACTGCAGGCATTTTGCAGATGATGAGCATTGCAAGCTTGATTTGTATGATCCGATTGTTAAGAATATCAAGTAAAAATAAGCGCATTTGGAGACTGCTTCGGCAGTCTCTTTCAGTTTGTTCGGCAGTCTCTTTCAGTTTGTTCTTGCTTGACATGATATTTTTATGTTGATATACTGAAAGTTGTTTTATGCATGTAGTTAGTATAGAAAAGGAAAGGATATTTGGATATATGATAAGTGCAAATAATGTAACACTTAGATTGGGTAAAAAGGCATTATTTGAAGATGTAAATATTAAATTTACAGAGGGTAATTGCTATGGTCTTATTGGTGCAAATGGTGCCGGTAAGTCAACATTTTTGAAGATTCTTTCAGGTGAGCTGGAGCCTACAAATGGAGAGGTAATTATGAATGCCGGTGAGAGACTGTCTGTACTGCAGCAGGATCACTTTAAGTATGATGAATACATGGTATTGGATACAGTAATTATGGGCAACAAGGAATTGTATGACATTATGAAAGAAAAGGATGCAATATATGCAAAGGAGGATTTCTCAGATGAGGACGGTATCAGAGCTTCAGAGCTGGAGGCGGCTTTTGCGGAGATGGATGGTTGGAATGCAGAATCGGATGCCGCAACACTCTTAAACGGCCTTGGAGTTGACACTGAATATCATTATAAGATGATGAGCGAGCTTGATGGTAACTTGAAGGTTAAGGTTCTTCTGGCTCAGGCATTGTTTGGAAATCCGGATGTGCTTCTTCTCGATGAGCCGACTAACCACCTTGACCTGGATGCCATTGCTTGGCTTGAGGAGTTTCTGATTAATTTCCAGAATACTGTTATTGTCGTTTCACATGACAGATATTTTCTGAACAAGGTATGTACCCACATAGCAGATATAGATTACGCCAAGATTCAGCTCTATGCCGGTAATTATGATTTCTGGTATGAGTCAAGCCAGCTTATGATTAAGCAGATGAAGGAAGCAAACAAGAAGAAGGAAGAGAAGATTAAGGAGCTACAGGAGTTTATACAAAGATTCTCGGCCAATGCCTCGAAATCAAAGCAGGCAACCTCCAGAAAAAGGGCTTTGGAGAAGATTGAGCTTGATGAGATAAAGCCGTCCAGCAGAAAGTATCCTTATATTGATTTCAGACCAAAGAGGGAAATCGGAAATGAGGTACTTACTGTACAGAATATCTCCAAGACGGTTGATGGAGTTAAGGTATTAGACAACATATCCTTTACGATTGGAAGAGAGGATAAGGTTGCATTTGTGGGTCCTAATACAATTGCAACCACGACACTGTTTAAGATACTTGCAGGTGAGGAGGAGCCGGACGAGGGAACCTATAAGTGGGGTGTTACAACCTCCCAAGGTTATTTCCCTAAAGACAATACCAAGGAGTTTGATAATGATCTGGTAATTGCGGATTGGCTTGCACAGTATTCGGATGACAAGGATGCAACCTATGTAAGAGGTTTCTTGGGACGTATGCTTTTTGCCGGAGAGGACGGCGTAAAGAAGGTTAAGGTATTGTCCGGTGGTGAGAAGGTAAGATGTCTTCTTTCGAAGCTTATGATTATGGGTTCAAACTGTCTGATTCTTGATGAGCCTACCAACCACCTTGATATGGAGTCTATTACGGCTCTAAATAATGGTTTGATTAAGTTCCCGGGAGTAGTGCTTTTTGCCTGTCAGGACCACCAGTTTGTTCAGACAACAGCCAATAGAATCATGGAGCTGACCAATACGGGACTCATTGATAAGCAGACAACCTATGATGAGTATCTTGCCAATGATGAGTTCGCGAGAAAACGTCAGATTATGAATATGACATCAGAGGATGAAAACTAGAAAGGTTATTATTAAGGAAGGACAAAACAATGATAGATGGAAAAAAAACAATGCTTTCGGGCATGCAGTCAACAGGAATGATTACTCTTGGAAATTATCTAGGCGCTCTTAAGAATTGGGTAAATCTCAGCGATGAGGAGAATATAAAGTGCTTTTATGGTATTATGGATTTACATTCTATAACCGTAAGACAGGATCCTGCCGAGCTTAGAAAAAATGCAAGAACCCTGCTTATGCTGTATATTGCGGCGGGTCTGGATCCTGAGAAGAATTGCATATTCTTCCAATCCCATGTTCCGGAGCACCCACAGCTTGCATGGATTCTCAATTGTTTTACCTATATGGGTGAGATGAATCGTATGACGCAGTTTAAGGATAAGTCCTCAAAGCATGCAGATAATATTAACACCGGGCTTTTTACATATCCGGTGCTTATGGCAGCTGATATCCTTTTGTATCAGGCAGACCTTGTGCCTGTAGGCAAGGATCAGATGCAGCATCTGGAGATTACAAGGGATATCGCCAACAGATTTAACGGAATCTATGGAGATGTATTTACAATACCTGAGGCTTACGTGGGCAAGAGTGGAGCTAAGATAATGAGCTTACAGGATCCTCTAAAAAAGATGTCAAAGTCTGATGAAAATCCGAATGCCAGCATATATCTTCTGGATGATAAGGATACCGTTATGCGTAAGTTCAAGAAGGCAGTTACTGACTCTGACGGTTTTATTGCATATACTGAGGATAAGCCTGGTATTAAAAACCTTATTGACATATATTGTGCAGTATCTTCAAAATCTGTAGATGAGGCGTTGAAGGATTTTGAAGGCTTGGGATATGGAAAGCTTAAGGAAATCGTTGGAGAGGCAGTTGCAGAAGAGTTGAAACCACTTCAGGCAAGATATCAGGAGCTTGTTAAGAACAAGGATTATGTGGATAGAGTGATGAAGGATAACGCGGAGCAGGCGTCCTACTATGCCAATAAAACACTTCGCAAGGTTAAGAAGAAGGTTGGCTTTATAATTTAATGCTGTGGTGTTGCTGTATAGGGTAACCGGAGAAATATGTTGATATTAAGAAAGACTGTGTAGTATGTTTAAAAACATACACACAGTCTTTTACTTGGCGGATATATTATCTATGGAAGTTGATTTGTTTCTGTTAGATACGTAATAAACCTGCATGCATTATTGTAGTTGGAAGTTGTGGTTCCTGGAAAAATAATATACATGTTGCTGTATCCGGTATTAAGCTTTTTTGCAAACTCTGTTCCGGTTACATCAATAGCATAAGGCAAGGTATCACCATAATAATCCTTAACATAAACTACATTGTCAGATATAATTTCAAAAATATCTTGTTCGAAGTATTCAGGTAAAGGCTTGATTATTCCAACATAACAGCTATAGTTTAGACCATTTTCGTCTGTAATTACAATATCATAGTCTCCCTTGGCACAATTGTTCGAGAACAAATAATAATCTGAAATATCGTTTGATAATAGTGCGCTTTCGTGCGCTTTGTAGTAATCATAATCTATATAATAGTTAAGGCTGGAATTCTCAACACTTGTTTTGCTTAATTCAAAATATTTAGCATAGTCTTCATAAAAATCAGTGTTAACTAAATCCTGATCCTCGGAATTTACTATTGCGTAAGATAGGCCGATTGGTCTAGAGTTTTGATATATAATAATGATTATCCATGCAACTATAAATAAAGCTAAAAGAGGAGCGAGAATATACCATTTATAATAGGAAAAGAAGTATTCTATTTTATGCGATTTGTCCATGTCTTTGGTTTCTTCAATGAAATGTGCTTTTTTTGCCAGACGCCTTTTTTTTCTGTCCATTGCTACAAGCTCAAGACGCTCTTCATGAGAAATATTTGAATAAATAGATTCTTCTTCATTATCGATTAAATCCTTACTGACAACTGGATCGGAAATATTTTCATTTCTGGACATAACAAAACCACCACTTGGTGTCCCCTGTTTAATCGAATTCTTTTCGTATTCTTCTGAAACGAGTCTCATAAAACACCTCCTCATAATAAATATTATTCTATCATATTTTAACATTATTATTGTAAAAATTGTGTGAAATAAGTAAATAATGTGTTGTTTTGATTGTGCTGATAAAATAGAACATTATGGTAAAATTGTACAAATAAAGCCTTAAAAAATGAAAAAGTACTTGCATATTTGTTTATATTGTTCTATAATAACTCTTGCTAGGGCGGATAACTATGGTAATATTTCATATATTACCCACAAATATCTGCTAGATAAATGTAGTGGAACCGATAGCCAATTATTGGACACGGTTCATAAACAGTTTCGCATAGGTGCATTTATTGAACTGTGCAGAAACAAAACACATATTATAAAAGGAGGGTTTTTTTGTGAAAAAATTCAAAAAAGCAATGGCTCTTTCGCTTTCACTTGCAATGGGACTTTCTCTTGTAGCATGTGGAAAGAGCGACGACAACACTACAACCACAGCACCAAGTAATGATTCTTCAACAGAGGGTACACCAAGTGATTCCGGCGATGAGAATGGTAACACTTCAACATCTTCTGAGAAGATTGAAGTACCTGATATGTCATCTTGGGATGATTCAATGAAGATTAATGCAGTTTCATGGGATGATGACTTTGGAAACAAGCTTCAGGTTGTACTTGATGCTTATCCAGAGGTTAAGCCATATGTAAATGTTATTAGCCTTGGTTGTTCAGGAACAGATGGTACATTCCAGACTTCAATTGATACTCTTCTTGAGGGTGATATTGCAGACTATCCATCACTTATTCCTTCAGACAACTCATTAACTAAGTACTTCTCAGAGTCTGATAAGACTTTGGATCTTTACAGCATTGGATTCACAAAGGATATGCTTGCAAATTCTTATGATTTTGCAATCCAGTTTGGTACTTATGGCGATGAGCTCAAGGCTGTTACTTGGCAGGCTTGTCCGGGTTCAGTGTTCTATAACAGAGCAATTGCTCAGGAAGTATTCGGAACTGACGATCCAGATGCAATTCAGGCAGAATTGGCTGATTGGGATAAGTTCTTTGCAGCAGCTGACAAGTTAAAGGAAGCAGGTTACTATATAGTAGCTGGTGAGGCTGAAATCGAGTATGCTGTACTTGATGGTAAGACAACTCCTTGGGTTAAGATTGATGATAACTCAGAGAGCTTACAGCTTGATGACACAATCACAACATACCTTGAGTTAAGCAAGAAGCTTGCTGATGGTGGTTATACTCATAGCTATGGCCGTTGGGGTGAAGACGGTGGTTGGATGAAGAGTATGCAGGATGGACAGGATGTATTCTGCTTCTTTGGATGTCCATGGTTCATCGGTTCTATGAAGGACGGCGGTGCTACAGATGGTAGCTGGGCTGCATGTGTAGGTCCTCAGGCTTATCACTGGGGTGGTACTTATGTTTGCGTAGGTGCTAAGACTCCTAACCCAGAGCTTTGTGCATTCCTTCTTTATGAGTTAACTTGTGACCCTGATATTGCTGTTGAAATCACTAACAAGACTGGTGATTGCTGTAACAACAAGGAAGGTAACGAGAGACTTATCAATGGTGAGCTCGCAGATGACAACTCAGGTGTTGTATTCCTTGGTGGACAGAACCCATTTGAGGTTTGGGCTGCAGCAGCAGAGGGACTTGATCTTAGCAGTGTTACATATGCTGATTCAAGCATCACTTCATACCTTGAGGAGGCTTCTACAGCTTACAATGCTGGTACTTATGCTACAGTTGATGAGGCAATTCAGTACATCACTGATAAGTGTGAGTCAGAGTTAGGTCTTAAGTAATCTCTAAAAACGACAATCTATAAATTAATTGCACGCATCAGTACTATTTTGCTGGTGCGTGTATATTATAAGAATCTTTTTAGAGGGGTGTTGAGATGAAAAAAAATAAAACAGTTGAATATGGAAAATATGGTCTTATATTCATTATACCATTCTTCCTTGTTTTCATAATTTTTCAGTTATATCCTCTTATATATACCTTTTATAGCTCTTTGATATATTCTGAAAAAAGTGGTAGAATTACTACAGAATCATTTGGTTTAGGTAATTATACAAATAATGTATTTGGAAAAAACGGGTCAGATTTCTGGAATTCATTGATAGTAACTGTGGTTCTTTGGGTGATGAACTTTATACCACAGGTGTTACTTGCAATTTTGCTTGCAGCCTGGTTTACTGACATTAGATTTAAGCTTAAGGGTCAGGGCGCATTTAAGGTTATTATGTATATGCCAAATATTATAACTGCAGCAACAATTGCCGTATTATTCTATGGATTATTTGGTATAGATGGACCTATTACAAAAATATGCAAAAACTTGGGCTGGGTAGGAGAAAGAGGCTTTTTGGATAAAGGATGGGCCGCGCTTATAATCATAGCATTTATCCAGTTCTGGATGTGGTATGGCAATACCATGATTGTACTCACGGCAGGTATATTGGGTATAAATCCTTCGTTATATGAGGCTGCAAGTGTTGACGGTGCCTCATCAAGACAGCAGTTCTTTAGAATTACATTACCTCTTTTAAAGCCGATTTTACAGTTTACACTCGTTACTTCGGCTATTGGTGGTTTACAGATGTTTGATATTCCACAGTTGTTCAATGATGGTGGACCGATTAATGTTGTCAACGGTAAAAATGTAGATTCTACAACAACAGTTGTTATGTTGATTAAAAAGTTTGTAACTGCTGGTAACTCTCAGGATTATGGTAAAGCAGGTGCATATTCAGTTATGCTGTTCATATTTACATTAATTATTAGTTTTGTATTCTACAGATTGACAGCTGATAAGAATAATGACGGAAGGTAGGTGGTAGAGAGTGGAACAGACGAATACAGAAAATATGTATAAGGGAACTAAGATTTTTAGGTATGTAGTATGTATAATACTTTCTATCCTTGCTATTTTTCCGTTTTTTGTAATGATTATTAATATGACACATGACAATGCTAGTATTCTTACAGGTATTAAGGTTCTGCCAGGTTCAAAATTTGCTGAAAACTTTAAAGGACTCATTAAAGCAAGTGAGGCTACCAGTGGTGTAAATGCGTTTAAGGCTATGGCTAACTCGCTTCTGGTTACTGTACCTGCTACAGCATTGCAGATTTATTTTGGATCACTTACTGCTTATGCTGTTACAGTTTACAATTTTAAGCTTAAGAAGTTTGCTTGGGGATTCATTTATGCTATTATGATGATTCCTACTCAGGTTTCTATTGTTGGTTTTATCAAGGTTTGTAACATTACGCACTTATATGGATCATTTTTAGCACTTATTATTCCTGCAATAGCAGCTCCTACTACTGTATATTTTATGAAGCAGTATATGGAAACCGGTCTTTCTGTTGAAATTGTTGAAGCAGCTCGTATTGATGGTTCGGGAGAGATTCATACATTTAATTCAATTGTTCTTCCTCTTTTGAAACCGGCTATGGCGACTCAGGCAATTTTCGGATTTGTTGCATCATGGAACAACCTGTATACACCTTCAATTATACTTGCGACCAAGAGAAGCAAGATGACAATGCCTATGTATGTGTCAGCCTTAAAGGCAAATGATAAGAAGAGAGATTGGGGACTTATTTATTGTGGTCTTTTCACAACAGTTCTTCCGATACTTGTTATGTATTTCTTACTCTCTAAATATATCATTGCTGGTGTTGCACTTGGCGGTGTAAAGGAGTAATTTTACTTCGTGATTAATAAATTGTAGTTAGGCATCGGTTGATATCGATGCCTAATCTATTTTAAGGTAGGGTGAATTATGGACAATCAAACTAAAGAAGCTGAAAGGCAGACGGAATCTGTTAAACCGGAGCCACTATTAAAAAGAATAATGGATGCGTTTGGCAATATTTTTGCTCTTAATCTTTGTTTTGTTGTGGGTTGTATTCCGATTATTACAATAGGAGCATCGTTGACAGCTCTTTATGCTATGTGTATGAAGATACAGGAGGATAAGGATAGTGGAGTGGTCTCAGGGTTTATTTATGAGTTTAAACGTAACTTCAAACAGGCTACAATTGTCTTTTTTGTTATGCTAATTGCTATTATGCTGATGGTATTTCAGTACCTATACATAAATTCTCATACTGGCGCAGTAGCAACCTTTTATGCTGGCTTTTTGATAGTTGAGGTGGTTGTGTTTGCCCTTATATCGGTTTTTATTTTTCCGTTGATAGCTAAATATGAAAATACTTTATGGAATACAGCTATTAATTCAATGGTGTTGTCAATTACATATTTTGGCTCATGGTTTAAGATAGGGCTTGCGTGGGTTGCACCTCCGCTTATATGTATAATTTATCCTGAATTATTTCTTGTTTTTTGGTATCTTTGGTTGCTTTTGATTTTTGGTCTAACGGCATATTGTTCTACTTTTAGTATAAGGAAAATATTTGAAAAAAATGCAGAACGTATAGAAAATTCGAATAAAATAGATGAAAATGAAGATGAAGATGAAAATGAAGATGAAGATGAAAATGTAGATGAAGATGAAAATGTAGACGAAGAAGAATAGTCACTGAAAAGAATAAAATGATAAAAATACATTTATGAAATCATTAAAGTTATATATAATAGTAAATATTTGATTATACAGTTTAAATTATATTATGTATTTGAT
>JBJENB010000012.1:0-2989 GCA_051879975.1 Wujia sp. | reverse complement strand
CAGGGATTGTTCCGTTTCCGGGAAGCCCCATACCAAGTGCCTCAGTAAGACAGTTCATAGAGTTTGCTGTATACATTCCTGAGCATGAGCCGCATGTAGGACATGCCTTACACTCAAATTCATTTATATCCTCCTCTGTCATTGTTCCTGCTGCATATGAGCCTACAGCCTCAAACATAGAAGAAAGTGATGTCTTATGTCCCTTTACATGACCTGCAAGCATAGGACCGCCTGATACAAATACTGTAGGTACATTTACTCTGGCTGCCGCCATAAGAAGTCCCGGTACATTCTTATCACAATTCGGTATCATGACAAGTGCATCAAACTGATGAGCAAGTGCCATACATTCTGTAGAATCTGCAATCAAATCTCTTGTTACAAGAGAATATTTCATACCGATGTGTCCCATTGCAATACCATCACATACTGCAATAGCAGGAAACATAATCGGTGTACCGCCTGCTGCGGCAACGCCAAGCTTAACAGCCTGAGCTATTTTATCAAGGTTCATATGTCCCGGTACAATCTCGTTATAAGAACAAACAATACCAACCAATGGTTTTGAAAGTTCTTCCTCGGTCATACCAAGTGCATTAAACAGGCTTCTGTGAGGTGCCTGCTGCATACCCACTTTAACGTTATCACTCTTCATTTTCTCGTCTCCTTTTTATTTTATAAACAATATTATGAACATAACAGCAAATATAACAACCGGTACTATCAATACAAATCCAATAATTCTAAGGGTAGTCCCAAGAACAATGTGCTTAGTTTTCTTTTTTAATACAGTTCCGATTATTATTGAAAATATCGTAATATTCAGCATTGCTATAAACAGTCCAAACATTACTCCAAGCAATCCAATAAATGCCATAATTAATCTTCTACCTCCTGAATTTGAAGACTTTCAAGGCCTATCTTCATAATATCCTTCACAGTCTCCATATCAGCGCCAATCATTTCGTCTATAATAAGATAGCTTGCATTTGCACTTACTGCACCATCCTTACCCGGTACAAATGATATCAATACCGGATACGCATCATCGTAGGTATAAATATAAAGTACACATTCTTTAACGCTCTTATCAACAAAAAGCTCCTGTCTAACAATGGCTCCGCTTGCTGCCAATTCTTTAACGCCACTTTTCTGTGCCATTATTATATTGCCAATTCCCTGTGCTAATTTGTTGATTATAATTTCTTTGTTCTCTTCATCTAATGATTCTAAATCTAATCCACTCATGCTTAAGTAAAGCTTTGAAATTTCATCCAGATTAGCAACCTTATACACCTGCTTTGGGCTCGAATAGTTCATAGAAGAAATTTCCTTAATAATTGCTTCTATATCTTCGCTTCCACCAATAAGCTTCCTATAGCTTTCATTACCGGCAAGATTACTCATAGATGAAATAATATCAAGTCCTCTGTCAGTTAAAGATATGTCAGCAATCTGATTTTCACCGGCATTGATATCTTCATTATCTGATTTATTTGATGACACCATTGATATGATTACTATATCAAGAACAATGATTAAAGCTACAACCAGAATTTTTAAAACATTATTATTTTCATTTATACCCTCTCTACAATAAGATCACCCATCTTGCTACATCCAACAAGAGTTGTACCCTCAGATACGATATCACAGGTTCTGTAACCATCGATAAGCACCTGCTTAACAGCTGCTTCGATTGCATCTGCTTCCTTATCCAAGTCAAATGTGTATCTGAGCATCATAGCTGCAGAAAGAATTGTTGCTATTGGATTTGCCTTGTCCTGTCCTGCTATGTCAGGTGCTGAGCCACCACTTGGCTCATACATACCAAACTTGGTCTCGTTAAGTGACGCTGAAGCAAGCATTCCAATGGAACCGGTAATCATAGAAGCTTCATCTGATAAGATATCACCGAACATATTCTCAGTAAGTACTACATCAAACTGTGCAGGATCCTTGACAAGCTGCATTGCACAGTTATCAACAAGCATATGCTCGTATGTTACCTCAGGATAATCCTTTGCTACCTCTTCTACAATCTTTCTCCACAGTCTTGAAGAATCAAGCACGTTAGCCTTATCGACTGAAGTTACCTTCTTACGTCTCTTCATAGCTATATCAAAGCCCTTGATTGCTATACGACGAATCTCGTTCTCATTATAGGTAAGGGTGTCAACAGCTGTCATAACGCCGTCAACCTCCTTAGTCTCTCTTGCTCCAAAGTACAGACCGCCTGTAAGCTCCCTCATTATCATCATATCAAAGCCCTTCTCGGCTATCTCCGCCTTAAGAGGACAGGCATCCTTCAACTGGTCATACAGGAGTGCCGGTCTAAGGTTTGCAAAAAGTCCAAGCTCCTTACGGATTTTGAGAAGACCCGCCTCAGGTCTCAAATTTGGCGGAAGCTTATACCACGGTGATGTAGAAGTATTACCACCGATTGAACCAAGGAGAACTGCATCTGCCGCCTTCGCTCTCTCCACTGCCTCATCTGTAAGAGGTACACCATGTGCATCAATCGAACAGCCGCCCATGAGAAGCTGCTCATAGTTAAATGTATGTCCGTATTTTTCTCCGATAGCATCAATAACCTTCATTGCCTGAGTTACAACCTCAGGTCCTATGCCATCGCCCTTAATAACCGCTATATTGCAATTCATCTATGATTCCTCCTATGATTAATTCACAAATAAGTGTTTTCTGTTCTTAAAATATGTTATGTTAGCCACACTTCATCTCCTATACTTTTTTTAGTGGTATCTGTTATTGATACCAGTAGATATTTACTTTATTTATACTTATTATTAATACGATTTATTAATCCGCCATTAGCGATGATTTCCTGCATAAAAGGTGGAAATGCCTGACCCTTGAATTCCGTACACTTGGTCCTGTTGTAAATCATTCCACTGTCAAAATCAATCTCAACCATATCTCCTGCATCAATGTTTTCCGCTGCCTCCGGACACTCTATTATAGGAAGTCC
>JBJENB010000011.1:0-2995 GCA_051879975.1 Wujia sp. | reverse complement strand
ATTGTATCTATAAGTAAAATATGATGAATTAACAGTCGGAACAAATACTCTGGTATCTCTGGTTGTGCTGTTACTATATCCATAATAAGCACCATTTAATTCAAAGGTAGCATAATCAGCATTTATTTCCGTATCATCTCTGACATACATATCCGCATTGATGAATGCAGAAGCACCAATGCCGGAGTTTCCGGTAATCAGACTAGATCCGCCTATTGCAACATCATCAGCCCATATCTCGGCGTTCTTAGTTGATGAAGTACTGTTCAGAACTGTAAGCTTACCTCTGTTCATAACTGCCAGAGTTCCCGGAACAATTATCCTAGAGCCTACAATGGTTACATCCGAGTTGTTAATGTAAATTCCTGAATAAGCACTTCTCTCATTCACACCATCATACAATGCATATTCTCCGTCAACAATCGGGAATACATATCCGGATGCGTCATTATCCTCGTCATCGTCAGTTGTCGCATATGGATCCTTATTTGTAACCTTGGCAAAGGCGTACTTTATATCACCCTGAGCAACTGTAACAGCACCTGTTGTGTTATTCTTTGTTACACTCAAGGTAGTTGTTCCTTCTGCCGGAACCTGAAGAGCGGTTTCTTCATCGCCTGCATTATTATAATCCTTGTTATAATAATCAGCTCCTGCATAAAGGTCACCCATGATACTCATAGGCGCTGACACATCACTAATCTCGATTCCCATATCTGCTATCATAGCATAATCAAAGATATCAGGATAATCATTGTTAATACTTGAGAAGCTAACCTCAAAATCAGGCTTGCTTATTACTATATCTGCAGAAATTGTCTGAGTATAGGTACCCTTACCTGAAGATTTCTTATACTCCTGTTCTCTGGTTAAAGTAACATCCTTGATTATAATGGCATTTAATACAGAAGAGCCATCCTCCAGGAATGTTCTGTCATACTCTATTGTCAGCTTGCTGGAATCCAAAACTACAGTATCATTAGATATATAATTCTGCAAAATCTTAGCAAGCTCCACAGGTCCCTTCGAAAAATAATCGCTGTTCTGCATATACAGCATAAAGGTGTTTTTGAAGAGCTCATTAGCAGCCTCATCACCTATTGACTCATATTGTCCATTATAAGAGCCAGCCTCTGTATTATAGTAGATCATGTTTTCTACGGTAAATATATAGGCATCCTTCATCTCTTCAATGGTATGAACGCCAACTCCTGCATAGATCTCCTGCATAGCCTGTTCAACATAGTAAAAGTTATCCTTTGCATTTAATTCCTGGAGCTTCTGATTATATGCATAAGCTGCAGCTGAAAGAAGGGCTCCTACAATAATTCCTATAAAAGCAAGGGCAACCACCACCATAACTATACTGGAACCGGTATTATCAAGCTTCTTGAATAATTTTTTAAATACTTTCTTCAATTAATCTTCCCCCTTTGCTCCAGATAGTACTACTGAGTTAACGTTTGCTGATACCGGTGTAAGATACACTGTCACATTAAATAGTTTATCCTTAACACTTGTATCATCAGCTACACTTTTCAGCTTAGATGAATCAAATTCATACACAGTTCTTGGTGTAGTATCATCCACATAGAAATTTGATGCAAAAGCATTCTCTGTGTCAGTAAACAGGAACTGTGGATTATATGTTGTATGTGTTTCATGGTTATTGTCAGTACATGCGTAAGTTCCTGAAGGGAAACAAGGGGACAAATCAATATTTGTATAAATCTCTGTGTCTCCTGTTGTAACCGCATTCAATATATGCAGTCTTGCTTTCCTCGTAGAAGATGTCTTGTATGGGTCATCCATTGAATTCATTACGAAGAAGCTGTTTGGATATGGATTTGAAGTGGAATCAAAGCCATAAAATGTTGCTGCCTGATCAATGTTTGGTTTATACAGATAAACCTTAACTGTATCCTCCTCAGCAAGTATCCTGTTATCTATTAGAATATATTCATGCTCTGAATATGTGAGTTCATCATCTAATATACCCTCTGTACCATAGGTGTTAATACTAGCAAATGGCTGATATTCTACATAGATGTCAGGGCACTTCCGATTTTTATCCGATGCATCATATTTGTATTCCAAGGACTTGATTAAATAAGTTTTCTTAATCTTTTTACCAAGAAGCGTATTTTCATATGATACATAGAAGGACACCCTATAACACGAATTAGCCACATCATCCTCTATTGTAATGGTTGTAAGCTTCATCATATTATTCAGGTAATCCGCGTAAAGCAACAGGTTGCCGGGATTGTTCAACTCATTCTCATAGATTTCTCTCTGAATTGGGCTTTCCGAAGTCTTCAATATATTCATTGTCTGAGTGTAAAACTCATTTGCAACAACCTCATCATACATTGTAGACTCACCTGTAAGCATTGCAACCTTGTCAACCTCAAGGTTCTGCATATTACCCATGTTGACCTGATTTGGATCTGATACAGATGATGCCTTAACCTTCTTTACGAGAACACCACTTGGATATAGTGTATCATCTCCATCTATTTCGCCATTATTATCAAGATCATTATACTTCACCAATTTACCGGCATCGTCCCTTGTGAAGCCCTCTACGTCAATGCTGTCATCATATATTATACTATAAGTATAATCCGTATCCGAAGAATCGACCAGATTCTGAAGCTTGTTCTCCAAATCATCAAGTACAACCGTTCTTGAATACTCTGTTTTTCTTGAACCAAGCTTAACATTCTCAAGGGTATACTTATATGCCATGTACTCAAATACAGCATATTGTACTGTCCTGTCATCACCCTTATAGTACTGAGCCGTAGTAACAGAACCACTTGCACTATCATATACATAAACGGTACACTGCTTCATCTGATGAGCCTTTTTCTCATCTATAATACTCTGTGAAGCATTTGCGTCAATCAATGTATTAATTTCAGCAAGTGAAACATTATACTCCTCAACAGCGGTACAAACTACATCTGAGTTGGTACTCTGAGGAAGCTCT
>JBJENB010000010.1:0-3024 GCA_051879975.1 Wujia sp. | reverse complement strand
TGAGCAACCTCTACTGTGTTATTAATGATACCAACCTTGTCCTCAAGAGTAGGATATGGAATAAATGCAACATCTGTCAGGAAGAACATCTTCTCATAACCCTCAATCTCAAACAATGCAACATGAGATAAAGGCTTTCCTGTTCTAAGTCCTACCTCCTTGTCAAGTACACTCTTAAGGAAGCCCTTTGTATCGATAAGACCCTTCATGTACATGTCAGCCTTTCCGTCGTGTACAAGCTTTACTGCAGTTAGAGCTGCCTCTGTTGTATCCTTAACGTCTATCACCTCATACTGAGATAAATCAATATTTAAGGAATCAGCTATCTCTTTAATCTTGTCCTCATCACCCACAAGGATTGCATCTGCAATTCTTCTTTCCTTAGCAGCCTGTACAGCCTCAAGAACTGCGTCATCCTGTGCTACGGCAACTGCAACCTTCTTAGTACTACATGAAGAAATCTTCTCCAATAATGCATCAAAATTGTTCATCTTCTTTGTCCTTTCTCCTAAATAATTATATCCTTTTATTTGCCATTTACTGCTGCCTTATTCTTAAGGATAATATCTAACAGGGATGATATTATACATAGCAATACTGCGCACACACTGATTCCGGTGTTTATTTTTTTGTTGAGAAGCTTTCCCTTTTTAATGAGGTCCTTCTTACACTTTTTCTCAAGTTTTCTCTCCTGCTTAGTTGAAAGCTCAATCGCCTTCACCGGAGCTTTAACACTCTTAAGCTTTTTGGGAGTCTTAGCTTTTTTCACACCTTTCATGCATACACCTCTTTCATATAATCCCATAATCTTCTTGATTATATCACAAACGAAACATTTTTTTCAATACTATACATCCTCTATCCCCGATTCGAGATACTTTTCCGGTTTACTAAGGAAAAATGCGGCTGCAAGCACAATAGTCATCACAATCCAGCTTATGGGCTCGGTAAATGCAACGCCCTTATATTTGAATACCGGAACCAGAAAATTAGCAGATATAACCTTTATTATCATCTCAAGAAAGCTTGTAAATACGGGGATAATCTTTCTTCCCATTCCCTGTAATGAGCACCGCAGGATAAATAGTGGTCCCAGAACATAGAAGAATAATATACTTACCCTCGAATACATTACCGCTGAGTCAATGATTTCACTGTTGTCCGTGCTTGCCAGCCACTTAAATACAGGTCTCACAAAAGCAAAGCAAATTACAATCAAGCCTGTAGTAAGCACACTTACTATTATTATAGCCTGAATAACGCCCTTTCTGACTCTCTCCGGCTCCCTGGCACCCATGTTCTGACTCACATAGGTTGTCATTGATAATCCAATTGCATACAGCACAACCGTCAGTATATCGAAGACTCTTCTTGCCGCCGTGTGTGCTGCAACAATATTGGTTCCCAAATCATTGATGGAACCCTGAAGCACTATTGTTCCAATATTAACCACACACGACATAAGTCCCATGGATAAACCGGTTGTTGCAAGATTTGCGTACTGATTTTTATCCGGAGTCCAGTCTTCCCTTGCAGGTAACAGAATTCTGAATTTTCTTAAAATGTATGCAGCACACATAAAGCCGCAAATCGCCTGAGAAATAATGGTTGCATAGGCTGCTCCCTCTATCTTTAAATCAAGCACTGCCACAAAAAGTAAATCCAGACAAATATTGATTACTACCGAGGCAAGAAGACAAATTAATGGTGTCTTGCTGTCTCCCACAGCTCTTAAGATATTGGCACACATATTGTAAAGAGCCGTAAATATAATTCCCATAAGGATTATATTTACATAGGATACCGCATCATCCATTATGTCCGTTGGCGTATTCAGCCATTTCAATATGTCCACGATAAATATCCTTGCCGCAAGTGTCAGGACAACAGCTGAGCTAAACGTCAAAATCATTGTCCCGGCAACATATCTCCTCATCCTGTCATAATCGCGGGCACCGAAGCTATTGGCAACGGGTATGGCAAAGCCCTGGGTCATTCCGTTTATAAAACCGATAATGGTATTTGACACAACTGCTGTTGCACCAACCGCCGCAAAGCCGCCTGTACCTACATATAAGCTGACAATCTTACTGTCCGCCATATTATATAACTGTTGAAATATAAAACCAAACATTATAGGAATGGCAAACCATATAATTACCTTCGTCGGTTTTCCCTTGGTTAAATCCTTCATTTCCGTATTCCTCTTAAAGTCCTCTTATTTGCAGCCCTGACGATAAATACTCCAAAAGCTGACCGGCTGCCTTGTCAGTGATAAGCTCACCCTTACGAACCACATAGCTTCCCGGTGGATATACATACATATTATCCGGGGCTACAGTTCCCACAAGCTTCTGTAGCTTGTCCATCAACAGCTTATGTTCTATCAGCTTTTTCTCTGAATTACAAGTCAATTTTTCCTTATCACATTTATTTAACAAATTATCTATTCTATTCAGCTTCTCAAACAGCTCCTCAAAGCGGCTGCTGTCATCTGCTATAGAGGAAATAAGCACCACATAATTGATACCGCACATCTCTACTGCCACATTTTCCTGTTTTCTTAGAAGCTCTGCCAATCCGACTCCGGTAAGACCACAGCTCTCATCCACCACAAGCACTATTCTTGAGCTGTCATAGGCATACATACCGGCATTCGTGACATCCTTCTCTGATAACACATGCAGATTCTTAAATGTCTCTGCTTTTTTACGAAATGTATTTAAAGCATTTATTAATTCCCCATGCATATCCTCACACGCCCAGGCAATTGCTGCCTCCATGCTGCACAGGAAGATATAGGATGGTGATGAGCTCATAAATATCTGAAGCTTTTCCTTCAGCACGAAATCAATTTCTGAATTATTTACATGAAGTATGGCTGTCTGGGTCAATGCCGGCAAGGTTTTATGTAAGCTTTGTACAACTATATCCGCACCGCAATATAATGCAGCTTTCGGTAAGCCTGCCACAAACGGCACATGTGCTCCATGAGCCTCATCAACAATCAGAAGTGCTCCATAT
>JBJENB010000009.1:0-3033 GCA_051879975.1 Wujia sp. | reverse complement strand
CAATAACTTCATCAGGGCAATCAACGAGGGATTTCGCAATAATTTCGACTAATTCTTTCATTACCGGCACCTCCCGTACTACTTCTCGATACCTGCCTGCTTGAACAACTTTGCAACTGTTTCAGTTGGCTGAGCGCCATTTGCAAGCCACTTCTTAGCTGCCTCTGCATCAACATTTACTGCAGCCGGCTCCTGATTTGGGTCGTAAGTACCTATCTCTTCGATGAATCTACCATCTCTAGGAGATCTAGAGTCAGCAACGATTACTCTATAAAAAGGATGCTTCTTATATCCCATTCTTCTTAATCTGATCTTAACTGCCATGTATTTCACCTCCTTAATTTTTTATCTATAATAGGAAAATCTATTATCAAAATCCAAACGGTAGCTTAAAGCCACCACGTTTTTTACCGCCCATAAGACCTGACATCTGCTTCATCATCTTCTTGGACTGTTCAAACTGCTTTAACAGCTTGTTTACTTCACTAATCTGTACGCCTGCACCGGCAGCAATCCTTTTCTTTCGACTAGGATTAATGATATCAGGATTACTCCTCTCCTCCTTAGTCATGGAAAGAATAATTGCCTTCGGCATATTCATGGCGTTGTCATCTATCTCAACATTTTTAAGCTGCTTATTGGTTCCAAAGCCCGGCAGCATCTTAAGTATATCGTTCATGCCACCCATTTTTTCCATCTGTTCCATCTGGTCAAGGAAGTCATTGAAATCAAAGGAGGCCTTCTTGAGCTTCTGCTCCATCTCCTTTGCTTTTTCCTCATCAATGGCATTTTGAGCCTTCTCAATAAGGCTTTCAACATCTCCCATACCAAGGATTCGGCTGGCCATTCTGTCAGGGTAAAACTGTTCAAGATCGGTAAGCTTCTCACCCATACCGGCATATAATATCGGTTTTCCCGTTACAGCCTTAATAGAAAGAGCAGCTCCACCTCTCGTGTCACCATCAAGCTTCGTTAAAATAACTCCATCAATACCTATCTTTTCATTAAAAGAAGTTGCAACATTTACAGCATCCTGACCTGTCATTGAATCAACTGTAAGTATGGTATATGTAACAGAAATATTCTCCTTAATTTCCTGCAGCTCTGCCATCATCTCCTCATCAACATGAAGACGTCCGGCTGTATCAATAAAAACAAGATTAAGCCCGTTCTTTGAAGCATGCTCAATTGCAGCCTTGGCAATATTTACCGGTTTGTGTCCATCTCCCATTGAGAAAACCGGAACACCAACCTTTTCACCATTGATCTCGAGCTGCTTAATAGCTGCCGGTCTATACACATCACATGCAACCAAAAGTGGCTTTTTCCCTTTGTTTTTAAACTGTCCTGCAAGCTTGGCTACAGTTGTTGTCTTACCAGCTCCCTGCAGACCACACATCATGATAACGGTTATTTCATTGGAAGGAAGCAGCTTAAGCTCTGTTGTTTCAGAACCCATCAGCTTGTCCATTTCTTCCTTGACAATCTTAATAACCATCTGTCCGGGATTGAGGCCCTTCATAACCTCTTCTCCTACAGCTCTGTCACTTACAGCATTTATGAACTGCTTAACAACCTTGAAGTTAACATCCGCTTCCAAAAGGGCACGTTTAACCTCTTTCATTGCCTCCTTAACATCGGCCTCGGTAAGCATTCCTTTACTCTTAAGCTTTTTAAATACATTCTGAAGTTTATCTGTCAGACTATCAAAAGCCATTAAATACCTCCATCAGGTGAATACCACCACATATTACTCTAGAAATCCTCGATCAGCAAAGCTGCTTTATTTTTTATATCCGTTATCAGAGCATCAAGCTCCTTATCCTTATTTCTATCCTTTAAAAGCATAAGACTATCATTTATCATAGACATACGCTCTCTTGCTCTTTCAAATTTCTCCACAAGCTTAAGCTTTTTTTCGTAATCCTCGAGAATCTTATCACATCTTTTTATCAAATCATACACGCCCTGTCTTGAAATACCGTTCAGGGCAGCTATCTCTGAATATGATAAATCGTTGATGATAACATCCTCATATACGCTTTTTTGATGTTCTGTCAAAAGCTCACCATAAAAATCATAGAGCAATGACTGTCTAACTATCTTTTCCAATGCATCTCACCTGTAAAGTTATTTTCCTTTACACCTTTACCAAAATGGATAATACAACATATGGACATGTATGTCAAGCATTTTTTCTTGACATACGAATATATTTTAAAGATATCATTTTTTTTGAGGATTTATGGACGATTCAAATTATATTGACACCGGATACTTACGTTTTTCCCTTACAACTTCGGGCTTACTTCCCGTAAAAGATGCAACCATTGAAATTGCATCCGAGGGAAATCCTAATGAGACATTATTAACAATCAATACTGATTCCAACGGAAGAACGGAAACTCTGGATTTAGCTGCTCCGCCGCTGGAATATAGTATGACACCCACAGACAATCAGCCCTATTCTCTTTACAATGCAAAAATCAGTGCCTATGGGTATAGTGAGCAGATTATTACAGGCATTCAGATTCTTTCCGGCGAAACCGGTATTCAGGAGGTTTTCCTTGAGCCAAGATTAGAGCCCGGAAGCGTATATAATCCAACAGTAATAGGAGGACACACACTCTGGGAATTTTATCCCCCGAAGATTGCTGAAGCTGAAATAAAACCATTAAATGAAACCGGAGAAATTGTACTGCGTAGAGTTGTTGTTCCGGAAACGATTGTTGTACATGATGGCGTTCCCACTGATACTACCGCCAAAAATTACTATGTACCTTATCTTGATTACATAAAAAATGTAGCCTGCTGCGAAATATATTCAACCTGGCCGGAATCAACCATAACTGCCAATGTACTTGCAATTATGTCCTTCACGCTGAACAGAGTTTATACTGAATGGTACCGGAATATCCATCTATTCATGGTTGCAGAAATATGATATTTGATGATATAAAAATCATACTTTCATAATCAATCGAGTAGGAGGGAAATTTAAATAAATTTCCCGACCTCTCACACCACCGTGCG
>JBJENB010000008.1:0-3038 GCA_051879975.1 Wujia sp. | reverse complement strand
AGTTCTCCGGTCTTTTGTTTTGGATTTATATCCAGACCATTCAATATGTGTGTACAAAGCTTATCATTTAAATATGTGTTAAGACATCCCAATATACTCCTACTGCTGTTATGAATAAAATTTATCAAGCAATTTGGTTTTATGTCCTCTGCCAAATCTATTTTTATTGTACAGTGATTTTTATTTGATAATGCCAATCCACACCTTGAAGCAAGATTAAAAATCATGATTCCCGATAAACCATATTCCGTAAACTGCAACTCACCCTTTTGCGATAAGAGGGGGCTTTCATTTACATATAAGGTTGCCTTGGCTGAAGCTCTTACACCAGCTATATCACTGATATTCTCTTTAACCTTCATACCACAAAGTGATGGTCTTAAATCCACTATACCATGTCCAAGATTAACACAAAGCTCATAGCCCTTGTCTGTACCTCCCAATGCTTTATAGCTTTTACCTCCACAGGCAAGAATTAAAGCCTTACATTCAATAGCTCTGTCATTTATAAATATTTTAAATCCATCTTCCAGGGA
Organism: Wujia sp.; assembly: GCA_051879975.1. Taxonomy (GTDB): domain Bacteria; phylum Bacillota; class Clostridia; order Lachnospirales; family Lachnospiraceae; genus Coprococcus_C. The sequence goes on along the minus strand of JBJENB010000008.1, from coordinate 2,502 downwards.
TTGTATGTTACTTACCTCAGACTTTAAGATAATATCTATACCAAGCTTGTTTATTTCATCTATCATTGCCCATACAAAGGAAGAGGCCTGCATAGATGCGGGATAAATGTATCCATTGACGGATTTCGTTTTAATTTCGATTTGATTCAGAAAATCCAAGACCATATCCTTAGGTCTGTCTCCCATAGCAATATGTAGGAATTCCAGATAATTATCATCTGATGAATAATAATTATCCGGAAATGATATTGTTTCGTTTGTAATATTACATCTTCCGTTACCGGTTGCATACAGCTTTCTGCCAAGCTTTGTATTTCTGTCAATTATAGCAACCTTTTTTCCTTTTTTTGCGGCAGTTATGGCTGCAGCCATGCCGGAAACACCACCACCAATTACACATACCTCGTACATTTTCTTCTCCTAATTAGCAATTGATTGTAAAAACGCATACAATTCATCGATATCTTCAAAATATATTTTATTGCAAAGTTTATAGTATGTTTCGTCGTCATTCATCTGTACATTAATAGCATTAATCCCAGTATATTCATATACAGTATTTAAGTCATTCTTATAAACTGTTACATAACCATTACTTATCCCAACAATATATCGTGTTGTTTTTGCCTGAGCATCAATTTGCTCTCCCAGCACGGCTTCTGCTATACTTGGTTCCTCTGTTACCTCAGAGGTTGCTTCTGTATCTGCTGTTGTCTGAGTTGTCGAAAAGGAAGGCTCATAATTTTTAAATATATCGTTGGATATAAAATAACCGCTCCAGAATATAAAACAAAAAATAATCAGATATAAAAATAATTTCTTCATGGCATCACTCCTTGAAGAAATTATTTCCTAAAAATTATTATTTTATTCGAATACAATGTTATCCGGAATATTTTCATCAAATACTGTAATAAAAGTCTGACCCGGATTCATCATAAGAAGCTCCCCGTCCTCGCCATAGTATCTGATTACACCGTTATCATTCTTCCATGAGATAGATGTATACTCACCGTCTGAACAGTAGTATCCTGTTCCACCCTTCAACCAATCAACATCCATTCTGGTATAATCACCCTCAGCATATGTGGAATATGCAACAAACATAATAATTATATTCTTATAAGACAGCTGATTGCCGGACTGGTCATCAATCTGTGGACCTCCATCCTGAAATCTGTAATATTTGCCATCATCCTCATGATACTCAAAATATGGTTGTCTGCCTGAATTAAATATGGTTGTAACTTTTTTAGCAGACATTCCGCTTCCGATAGGTGTATCTTCTTTGTTGAATTTGAACAATTCCTGTTCCTCTGTCTGATAGTCAACTGCGTATCCGCAATATGCGATACCATCTACAGTTCTTGGACCATCTATATAACAGTTATGTGGTGCAACCCTTGTATCATCTCTATAAAACATTGAATTGCTTAATACACCCATGCCGTCCAAGCTGTCAACAACCTTATCTATTACCATTTGATGTGCCAGAACGGAATATCCTATATGGGCATATATCCAGTCATACATATCCGCCAATTCAATATAGTAATGACGGGCACTTCTTACAGGTCCAAGCTTCGGAAGATTAGCATAATCCTTAAATACACACATAAAACGCGTGATTCCACCTTCAACTAATATTTCATACGTAATATCTGCATTTTCTATGCCTGACTGCGGCATGGCAGCCTTAATATTATTGATCATAACAGCGACAGGTCTTTGATTTGCAATCGCTTCATCAACCGGTAAGCCTGTAAGCTTATTGACAGGCTCATCATTGACCTCCTCCGTTGTTGCTTCCGTTGTATCCTCTGTTGTTATTTCTGTTGTAATAGCATCTGTAGCTGTTGCAGTATCATCCTTTTTATCCTTATTCTTTCCCGTCAAAACAATGACTATTACAATGATTAAAATAATGGCTATTGCCCCGCCGATGATTGCTAAAAGCTTCTTATTCTTCATAGTCTCTTGTATATCCTTTCATGTTAAGTATTTCTTCCTGTTTTGTCTCCATGTCAACACGCATATCATCATCTATATGATCATATCCTGCAAGATGCAGCATACTGTGTGCAGTTAGAAAAGCTAATTCCCGTATTCTTGAATGTCCATATTCTTCAGCCTGATATGTAATTCTGTCGAGATTCAGAATAATATCCCCAAACATAAGCTCGCCGGTATCCTGATTAAAATAATCCAAAGGGTTATCTTCAAATCCATCAAAGCACCCTGGTTTCTCATATTCTATCAACGGAAATGAAAGTACATCCGTCGGCTTGTCTATATTCCGATGTTCTCTGTTTATCTCCTGTATTCCGGCATTATCGGTAAATATTACATTGATTTCACATTCATATGGACAATTGAAATAATCAAGAGATGCATCAATAATCTCCCTTACAACCTGTTCATACCTGTCACTAACCGGTGTTTCAAGTTCATTTTCAAAATATACACTCATAGCTTATCCTCTGTTACACAACTAATGTATTA
>JBJENB010000007.1:0-3041 GCA_051879975.1 Wujia sp. | reverse complement strand
GTCTCCTTCTTAAATTCCCTTGACAGATGAGCCGCACTAACCCCAACCCTTTCAGCCAACTCGGTCACCATAATCCTTTTATGGAGATGGTCACTTATATAATCTATGCTCCTTGCAACCGGCATGGAACAGATTTTATGTTTTTTAAGCTCCTTCATTCTTCGTGTATACTCCAGGCATGCCTCCCTATGAAGATCATTTATCTCAGATATACTCTTGGTTAAATCACATCTTAATATATAAAAATCGCTTAAGTCGTAAGCCTTTGACACCTCAAGCCCGCCATCTATACAATATCTGGCTATCATAGCCATAGTAATGGCAAAGTGATATTTTATGTGCTGGCAATAATCCTGAGACAGCTTTCCCCAGCCGTCCTCCTTGTCCGTAAAAGGCTGCTTACACATTTCCCTTACCTGCTTAATATCCCCGGATCTGATAGCTGTGTAAAACTCCAGCTCCGGGTTATATGGAGCTCTTGTGAAATCATTTTCTCTTCTCACGTATTCCCTGTATAAATACTCTCTTTCATTCAAGGCCTTCACCTCCGTCAGGAATTATATCAATAATACCATAAAATCATCATATAAACCATATAATTCATTTAAGACATATGCTATTCTCATTTTATGATGAATTGGGTTGTCATAGCAAAAACAAGCAGGAGGAGAAATTATGAATACATTTGATGGTTACAATCATGGAATTAATCTGGGTGGCTGGCTCTCACAGGCTGAGCTTACCAAGGAGCATATGGATACATTTATCACAGAAGCGGATATATCTAAAATAAAGGAACTCGGTGCTGATCATGTCAGGCTTCCTATAGACTACTCTGTGTTTGAAGACGAGGATGGTGCTGATAAGCCTGAGGGCTATGCATATATTGATAACTGTATAAAATGGTGCCAAAAGAACAGCTTAAATATGATTCTTGACCTGCACAAGACCGCAGGATATATATTTGATGACCATGAAAATTGCCGTGGTTTCTTTGAAGATATTGCTCTTCAGGACAGATTTATTAATATATGGGATAAGCTTTCGAAGAGATATGGAAAATGCTCAAATATGGTGGCTTTTGAATTATTGAACGAGGTCGTAGACGCTTCTGTTGCTGAAATTTGGAACGAATTGGCAGAGCGTGCAATTAAGACTATCAGAGTAAATGCACCGGATATATGGATACTCGTAGGTGGAACAAGAAACAACAGCATCGTGTCCATCAAGGAGCTTCGTGCCCCATATGACAACAAAATTGTGTTCAATTTTCACTGCTATGAGCCACTTATCTTTACACACCAGGGCGCATACTGGGTAAAGGATATGCCACTTGATTTTAAGGTAACATACCCTTGCACCGTAGGCGAATATGAAAAACTGACCAGAGATGTTATAGGTATTTACTACTCTGATCTTATAACCGGCTATGACGAAACACTTTGTGATAAAGATTTCTTCGTAAGATATTTCGCAGAAGCAGTTGAGATAGCTAAAAAATACAATGTGCCCCTGTATTGTGGAGAGTATGGTGTAATCGACAGAGCCTACACACCGGGAACCCTTAACTGGTTCAAGGATATTCACGCAGCTTTTGAAGAGTGTGGAATCAGTCGGGCAGTATGGTCATATAAGCAAATGGATTTCGGTATTATTGATGAGCATTATGCAGACATTATGCCGGAATTAACGAAATATCTGTAACCCTCTACCATTTATAGCATACTGCCACCATCCTTTATCCAAATAACGATGTAGACAGATACCTTTCTCCAGTATCCGGTAATAGGACAACGATATTCTTGTCCTTATTATCCGGAAGCTTCGCTAATGAAACCGCCACTGATAACGCCGCTCCAGAGGAAATACCTGCTAAAATTCCCTCATTTATTGCCAGCTCTCTTGCATACTTCATTGCATCATCATTTTCAACTGCAACAACACGGTCATATATCTTACAATTTAATGTATCAGGTATGAATCCTGCTCCGATTCCCTGAATCATATGGGGACCGACTCTTCCCTCCGATAACATTGGTGACCCTTTCGGCTCTACTGCAATTATTTCCACACTATCTGTTACTGATTTTAAATATTCCCCAACTCCTGATAATGTACCACCTGTACCTACACCTGCAATAAAAATATCAACCTTGCCTTCAGACTGTTTCCATATTTCAGGTCCTGTTGTATTAAAATGCTTTCTGGGATTCGCCTGATTCGTAAACTGTCCGAGGATAAGAGAATTTTCAATGGATTCATTTAGCTCCTCTGCTTTTTTGATTGCCCCCTTCATTCCCAGGTACCCAGGTGTTAAAACAACCTCTGCACCATATGCAACCAATAACTTTCTACGCTCCTTACTCATGGTTTCCGGCATAGTCATAATTGCATGATAGCCCTTTGCAGCACAAATTGCAGCAATTCCTATACCAGTATTACCTGATGTTGGCTCTATAATTGTTGCACCTTCCTTGAGCTTTCCTGATTCCTCTGCATCCTCTATCATTGCAAGGGCAATTCTATCCTTAACGCTTCCACCCGGATTAAACATTTCAAGCTTAGCCAAGATATTACCTGCTAAACCGTATCTGTTTTTTGTATTTTCCAATCTAACCAATGGTGTATTTCCAACCAAACCTAAAATTCCATTATACACTTTTCTTCACCTCTTCATTCTTAATTTTTATGAATATAATATGGTTCTTCCCCATCTATTCGTGAATCATATCCTCCTCTAAGGAGGCAATGGCAACTGCTCCGTCTGATACAGCAGTTACAACCTGTCTTAGCTTCTTTGTTCGAATATCACCAATTGCATAAATTCCTTTTTCACTGCTTCTGCAGGAATCATCAGCAACAATATACCCCCTATCATCCAGTTTCACGATATCCTTGACAAGTTCACTGTTCGGGTTCATACCGACTGCTATGAACACACCGGAAACAGATTTTTCTATGGTTTTACCAGTTTTTTTGTCTAGTATTTTTATGGTCTCAACCTGATTGGTTCCAAGTATTTCACTTATCTCACAGCTTAG
>JBJENB010000006.1:0-3056 GCA_051879975.1 Wujia sp. | reverse complement strand
CTTCCATTCATATTCTATCCTTTTTCTAATCCCATGTCTATGAATATGCGTCAAAAGTACAAATCTGACAGATGCGAGAATCATGTAATATAATCCCAGCACACCGAACCAGCTTGAAGCATATGTTATGGCAACATAGAGCTTAATTCCACCAAATGCCATATTAAATATCAATTCACAACATAGAACTACATGTGCTCTGAACAAGGGATTCTCGATATATTTCCTTGCCAATGGGATGTTCATCACAAATCTGACACATGCAAGATTTATAAATTTGTATTTTATTGCAGATACAATCTTTTTGAAACCTGTAATCGTTATAATAAGCGCATATGCGGATAACATATATGACAGATAAACAAATACCGGAAATGTAATGAATCCTGCAAGCGATGCAATCACCAACGCATAAGAGGGCAATGCTATAATCACAGTTGCCCTTGCAGATAAACAAAATATTTTTTTTATTGTATTAATCCAATTTTTATTACGCATTATCAATCCTGAAGTCCTTTTATAAACGGTATAAGGCAAAGAAGGACTATTATACCTACCACACCTACAACAATCCCTATTACCATACGCTCCCAAACCATTGTAAGACACATGCCAACACCTAGCATAAGTGCACCAACGATACCGATTACTGCACTACCTATCACCTTGCCGGAGAGCTTAATTGGAGCCTTATTCTCCATCCTTCTCCACATAATCACCATGGCAACTAGCACAATGAATCCGATACTACCCATAATTACTCCCGGTGTAAAAGCTTCCCACTCAGGAATAAGTGCCATACACATGCCCAGGGAAAATAAAATGCCTCCTATGGTTCCCATAATCATAGCAACAAACGAACTTTTTTTCATAATAAACTCCTATATATTATAACTATCGTTTATATAATAAGTCTTTATTATTTCAGTTTTGTTTGTGTATTGTTTCAATTTTGTTAATGTAGACTTATTATTGTAAATTATTTTGTCTTGCTTGCATTTTATCTTTCCTTGCGCTCTCTTGCAAGCCTCTCCTTAGCCTCCTCTACACTTTCACCGTCCTTAGTAAGGAAGTTATCTACAAATTTGTCTTCAATCTTCTTGTAGCCACCTACAACTCCACCTTCAACCTTCTTGTAACCGCCTACAACACCGTCTTCAACCTTCTTATAGCCACCTACAACCTTCTCAGCGATTTTCTCATTAACCTTTACTAATTTTGACTTTGCCATTATTTACATCTCCTTGAAATTAAATTTGATGATGTCAATATACAGAAGTTTTGTTTACTATTTGTTTGAGAAATATTGACGAAATATTAAAATACCGGCTGATTTATAATCAGCCGGTATCTTCTACTTTCCGGTATCTACAGTTGGAAGGGACGACAGATTGTTCTGCTCCGAATCATCCGGTATAGATTTAAGGTACTCCGTGTCACCGTTATGTGCCACACCTACACCCTTAATATCTCCCTCCTTGGCAAGTCGTACGCCTTCTTCACGGCTTATAATCCTATCATCCGAAAGCTGATATCCTGTAACTCTTCCGCTGTCTTTAACCAAACCGGTTATGGTCTTGGCATCCGACTTAGGAGTGGGTATTTCATCCAGTGCCAATTTAGGCAGACTTGAATTTATATTCATAAAAAACCTCCTGCAAAACATAATTTTTGTTATTATCCGCAGAAGAATTTTTATTATTCAACTTCAACATAGAAAACCTGTATTATCAGGTCATACAATGCCTCTTCATCCACATAATATTCCTCAAAGCGCTCACCCATCTTCATCTCACCGGGAATTGAATACATATCAGAAGAGTCAAAGCTATAGCCGGACGTTTCATCAATCAGCTCGGCAAAATCCACACTGTTTACCACATAATCCTCAACTTCATTGTAGGCATTCAACAATAATTTTTTATTATCATTGGCAGTTTCTTTCAGCTTTGCCGCAAGCGCAAGCAAATACTGCTGCTGCCTCTCCAATCTGGCAGAAGCACTGTTAAATGTATCCAAGCTTCTACCACGAAGATACAGGGTTGCTGCCGAACCAAATAGAGTAACTGTCTCACCCTTCTTTAGCTCTATCCCCTGCTGTTCGTCACTCATATCCTCAAGAACCTCAAGGGTTACTCCACCCAGTGCATCATTCATCAGCGATATTCCGTCCATGTTAAGCGACAAATAACCGCTAATAGGAATATTATAAAACAATCTTGATACAGCCTCTACGCTTCTCTCACAGCTAATCCATTTACCATCTCCATAAGCATGCTGTAGGCATATCTGGAAGGTAAATCTTCCATTATAGGTTCCATCCTCGTAATAGACATCTATAGGTGTCATGGTATTTCTGTTAATTGCAATAACTGACAGCTTCTCCTTCAAAGGATCCTCCACCAACAGGAACATGGCATCCGACTGTCCGCCGCTTATGCTGTTTTCAGCCTCAGCAACAGGGCCTTTGCTGTCTATTCCCATAAACAGATAGGTTTTTATCTGGTCATTATACCTGTAGAGCTTATCCTTATATCTTATGTCTCCCTCCTGCCATTTTTCCACCTCAGATGATGGGGAAATAGCTATATCATTGTTGTTTTGATTTGTCTGTTCAGTCTGTCCGTCTGCGCTGTTATCCTCTTTATTACCCAGAAGCACATATATCGTTACCCCCGCTACGGCCAGTAACACAACGAAGGTAATGATTACCGCAATCTTAAGTATCGTTTCACTTGAATCCTTCTTTTTTTCCATCGTCCATACCTATATCATCTTATACCGACCTTCTCTATTTATTTTGGTCGCTATAGTACTTGCCATAATATTTTCCATAGTAATTACCATAGTATTTACCATAATGTCCTTTTTCCACATCTACCCGATTAATGACAGCGCCAAGAATTCTTATATCTGCCATCTCCAGCTGTTTTTTTGTATCAGCCAGCATACGCCTCTCTGTATGTCCCTGAGCTGTAACAATAATCGTTCCATCCGCATGTTTACCAATAATTGCTGCATCTATGGCCGCTCCGATTGGTGCACAATCAAGCAGT
>JBJENB010000005.1:0-12396 GCA_051879975.1 Wujia sp. | reverse complement strand
CTTCCATGGATTTACCTCTAAATGCAACAAGGTCAATAACCTGATTGTCCTCAAATACACCGGCTGCGTGAAGTGCAGAATACTCTCCAAGTGAAAGACCACAAGCCACATCCGGCTTTATTCCCCTTGCAGCGAGAAGCTTTGTAACGCCTACTGCAAATGCAACCATACATGGCTGTGTATATCTTGTCTGTGAAAGCTGCTCGATAGGTCCCTCAAAGCAACACTTCTTCACATCAAAATCTACATTCAGATTATCAAACACTTCCTTGAATTCCGGATATGTATCATACAAATCCTTACCCATTCCAACCTTCTGGGCACCCTGTCCCGCGTATAAAAATGCTATCTTCATCGTTAAAATGCCTCCTTATAAAGCTTCTCCAGCTCTGCCTTAGCTCCGCTATACAGCTCCTCAAGTATAACACCTACAGGCTTAATCTCAGTAATCATACCACATACCTGTCCAGCCATAAGCGAACCGGTCTTAGTGTCTCCATCAAGAACAGCTCTTCTCAATGAACCAAGAGTAAGATGTTCAAGCTCATCCCTTGAAACACCCTCTGCCTCAAGCTTAAGGTATTCTCTGGTCATCTGATTCTTAATTACTCTGACCGGAGCTCCTGCTGAACGTCCGGTTACAGTAGTTCCGTTATCCTTCGCCTTAATAATTGCTTCCTTGTAGTTGATATGTATCGGACACTCTTCACTGACCAGGAGACAGGTTCCCACCTGAACTCCAATTGCACCAAGTGCCATTGCAGCACACATCTGTCTTCCGTCTGCGATACCTCCTGCTGCAATAACAGGGATTTCAACAGCATCTACAACCATAGGAACAAGCGCCATGGTTGTCATCTCTCCTACATGTCCACCGCTTTCGCCACCCTCTGCAATAAGAGCATCGACACCTATTCGCTCCATTCTCTTTGCAAGAGCCACAGAGGCCACAACAGGTATTACCTTTGCCCCCGACTCCTTCCACATGGCAACATATTTTTCCGGACTGCCTGCACCGGTCGTAATCACACTAATCTTTTCCTCAGCCAGCATATTTGCTATATTATCTACATCAGGATTCATCAACATGAGATTTACACCAAATGGCTTGTCTGTCTTCTCTCTGCATATCTTAATTTCATTTCTGATTTGTTCCGCATTCCATCCGCCTGAAGCAATTAAACCAAGTCCACCGGCATTCGAAACAGCAGCCGCAAATTCACCGTTGGCAATATTTGCCATTCCACCCTGAATAATAGGATATTTAATGTTTAAATAGTTATTTAATCTCATCGTATACTCTCCTTACCACTCTATATATGCACCGCCCCAGGTAAGCCCTGCTCCAAAACCTACAGCAATGATCTTCATTCCCGGCTTAAGCAAGCCCTTGTCGTTCATCTCACTAATTGCAATAGGAATACTTGCAGAGGAGGTATTACCATAGTTGTCTACATTGATATAGAACTTACTTATGTCCTGCTTCAGCTTCTTGGCAACTGACTCAATGATTCTTCTGTTTGCCTGATGACATACAAATACATCGACTTCATCTGCCGTAATACCCGCCTTATCAAGAAGCTCATTTATTGTCTTAGGAACAGTACTTACTGCAAATTTGAACACATCGCTGCCAAGCATTGAAACAAATCTGTCTTCATGGCTGTTGTTAGGGCAATACAAAACCTCGTCATCGCCATTTGCTCCAAGGACACTATAGAATTTGTGTTCATCAGAAAGCTCAATAACAGCTGCGCCTGCGCCGTCTCCAAATAAAATACAGGTTCCCCTGTCAGTCATATCAAGTATCTTAGACAGGGTTTCTGTTCCTATAATGAGTGCATATTTTTTGTCACTCTGAAAAAGAAGTCCTCTCGCAATCTGCATTGCATACATGAATCCGGAGCATGCAGCATTAATATCAAAGCACGGAATTCCTGTAGGAAGCTCAAGAAGCTTCTGAATCATACATGCCTCTGAAGGTACAAGGTTGTCCGCCTTAACCGTTGCCAACACAACAGCACCTATATCCTTTTTATCGATTCCGGCATTCTCTATAGCCATTTTAGAAGCAGCAAGAGCCATATCAGTATTACTTTCGTCCTCTACAAAATGTCTCCTGCAGATACCGGTTCTTGAAACTATCCATTCATCATTTGTATCCACTATTTTACTTAAATCATCATTTGTAACAACCTTAGAAGGTACATATCTTCCTGTACCAACAATGTGAAGTCCGTCCTTTACTAACATCTTCTCTCCTCATCTGTTTTATTATTTATCATTATTACAGAACCTTGAGATAATCACTATCAATTGTTCTGAATTTCTTATACCTGTGCTTGCTAAGCTCATCCGGAGACATCTTGATATACTTGTCAAGCTCCTTTTTAATGTGCTTATCTACAGTTTTAAATACAACCTTGTGATTGAGATGTGCTCCACCTATCGGTTCAGGAATAATGTCATCTATTACATGAAAATCATACAGATCCTGTGCAGTCAGCTTCATCATGCCACATGCCTCATTGCTTCTTGATGAATCCTTCCATAAGATTGAGGCATATCCCTCTGGGGAAAGAATGGAATAAATTGCATTCTCCATCATAATTACACTATTGGCCACACCAATAGCAAGTGCGCCTCCGCTACTGCCCTCACCAGTCACTACAGCTATTACAGGCACCTTTAAGGCACTCATCTTGGCAAGGTTTACCGCAATCGCGCTTCCCTGCCCGTTGGTTTCTGCCTCTAAGCCCGGATATGCACCCGGTGTGTCGATAAATGTAATAATAGGTCTTCCAAACTTTTCTGCCTGCTTCATCAATCTGAGAGCCTTACGATAGCCCTCAGGACCCGGCATACCGAAGTTACAATCCAGATTTTCCTGAAGATTATTGCCCTTTCTATGACCTATAACTGTGACCGGAATACCGTGATACATTGCAATACCACCAAATATGCTTCCGTCCTCCTTGCCCAGGGCATCACCCTTCTGCTCAAAAAAGTCATCAAATATATTGTCTATATACTCTGTAATCTTAGGTCTCTTTTTATGTCTGGCAAGATAAACCTTATCGTGAGCATCGAGATTTTTACACATCTTAATAAGCTCATGTCTCTCTCTCTTAAGAACATAAATCTGTGCCTCATCAACGATATCGCTATTCTGGAGATTTTCTATCTCCTTATCTATTTCAGTGACTCTTTCATCTATTTCCTTAACCATAGCTATCTACCTTTCTTAGAATGAAGACGTAAAATATGTGCAAGCGTCTCCCTCATCTTTTCTCTCGGAACAATCTGATCAACAAATCCGTGTTCCATCTGGAACTCAGAACGCTGGAAGCCTTCCGGAAGCTTCTGACCGATGGTTTGCTCAATAACTCGTGGTCCTGCAAAACCAATTAAGGCATCCGGCTCTGCAAGGGTAATGTCACCAAGTGTTGCAAAGCTGGCTGTGACACCACCGGTAGTAGGATGGGTAAGAACAGAAATATATAAGCCGCCATTTAAGTTAAATTTCTCCATTGCCGCACTGGTCTTAGCCATCTGCATAAGGGACAGAATACCCTCCTGCATTCGCGCTCCGCCACTCGCTGTAAATATAATAATAGGTAATCCCTTCTTATCTGCGTACTCTATCGCATTTGTAACCTTCTCTCCAACAGCAATTCCCATACTACCCATAAGAAATTTACTGCTCATAACGGCTATTACAGCCTCGTAGCCTTCAATTTTACCCACTCCGGTAAAGACAGCCTCCTCAAGGCCTGTCTTCTCCTGAAGTCCCTTTATCTTATCCTCATATTCAGGATAATTGAGAGGATTGGTAAATGCCACCTTACACTTCAATGGTCTGAAGGAACCCGGGTCAACCAAAAACTTTACCCTTCTCTCAGCAGAAATTGTAAAATGATAACCACACGCTACACAAACATTCTGATTATCCTTGATTTCCTGCTTCTTAAAAGTCTGCTTACACTTAGGGCAAACAGTAACAGCCTCCTCCGGAGCTGATTCCTTTGCAGGCTCAGCAGTAGAACTCTTCTCCTCCGGTGCAACGGAAGACACATCTACAATCTCAGTCTGAGTCGCATTTTTCTTAAACAACTTACCAACTTGAAATTTCATTTTAGTTCTCCAACTCGTTTACATAATTTATACGGATACATATACAAATGTAACCTTAAGTATTATACCACAAATACATAAATATTGGAACAAAAAAAATCACAGCCATCAATAGACATTTTTCCCTATTGATGACTGTGTTATTTCGTAAAAGCATCCCTCATTTAAAGGGGGGTATTCTGTTTTGTGGGAATTTTTAGTAGCCCATTCCCATTCCGCCACCCATGCCACCTGCCGGCATAGGAGGTACATCTTCCTTAATATCAGCTACAACTGACTCAGTTGTAAGTAATGTAGAAGCTACTGAGGTTGCGTTCTGAAGTGCAGTTCTTGTAACCTTAACAGGATCGATGATTCCTGCCTCAATCATATTTACATACTCTTCCTTGTATGCATCGAAGCCAACTCCTGCCTCTGATTCTTTAATCTTATTGATGATTACAGCACCCTCAAGTCCTGCATTTGCAGCGATATGAGCCAGAGGAGCCTCAAGTGCCTTAGCAACGATAATTGCACCGGTCTTCTCATCGCCCTCAAGGGAATCAATCAGTGACTGCAACTTCTTAGTAGCATGGATATATGCAGAACCACCACCTGCAATGATTCCCTCTTCAACTGCAGCTCTTGTAGCATTTAATGCATCCTCAAGTCGAAGCTTTGATTCCTTCATCTCAGTTTCTGTAGCAGCACCGACTCTTATAACGGCAACACCGCCGGCAAGCTTAGCAAGTCTCTCCTGAAGCTTCTCCTTATCAAACTCAGAGGTAGTCTCTGCAAGCTGAGTCTTGATAAGATTTACTCTTGCCTCAATCTCCTCCTTTGCGCCTAAGCCGTCAACGATAACTGTATTCTCCTTTGCAACCTTGACACTCTTTGCACGTCCAAGCATATCAAGTGTAGTATCCTTAAGGTCATAGCCAAGCTCCTCAGAGATAACCTCACCACCTGTAAGAATAGCAATATCCTTCAGCATATCCTTTCTTCTGTCGCCATAGCCCGGTGCCTTGACAGCTACTACCTGGAATGTACCACGGAGCTTATTGACAATAAGGGTTGTAAGCGCCTCTCCCTCGATATCATCAGCTATAATGAGAAGCTTCTGTCCGCCCTGAACTATCTGCTCAAGAAGAGGAAGTATATCCTGAATATTTGAAATCTTCTTATCTGTTATAAGAATATATGGATTGTCAAGCTCTGCCACCATCTTCTCCATATCAGTTGCCATGTATGCTGATACATAACCTCTGTCAAACTGCATACCTTCAACAAGGTCAAGCTCAGTCTTCATTGTCTTCGATTCCTCAATGGTAATTACACCATCCTTTGAAACCTTTTCCATAGCGTCCGCTACAAGCTCACCTACACCATCATCACCGGCAGAAATAGAAGCAACTCTTGAAATCTGATCCTTGCCATTTATGCTCTGACTCATCTCAGAGATAGCATCAACCGCAACGTCAGTTGCCTTCTTCATTCCCTTTCTAAGAATAATAGGATTTGCACCTGCTGCAAGGTTCTTCATTCCTTCATTAATCATTGCCTGTGCAAGAACAGTTGCAGTTGTTGTACCGTCACCGGCAACATCGTTGGTCTTTGTAGCAACCTCTTTAACTATCTGCGCTCCCATATCCTCAAATGGATCCTCAAGTGTAATTTCCTTCGCAATCGTTACACCATCGTTTGTGATAAGTGGAGTACCAAATGACTTTGCAAGTACAACATTTCTTCCCTTTGGTCCTATTGTTACACTAACTGTGTCTGCTAACTTATTTACGCCTGCTTCAAGTGCCTTTCTTGCCTCTGCACCATACTTAATTTCCTTTGCCATTTTAATCTGCCTCCTAAATAATTATTCTACAATAGCAAGTATGTCTGCCTGCTTAACTACAATGTACTCATCATCTCCAAGCTTAACCTCAGTTCCGGCATATCTTGAATAGATAACCTTATCTCCAACCTTAACCTCCATCGGAACCTTCACTCCATCTACTACAGCTCCCGGACCAACCTCAACAACTTCTGCGTACTGTGGTTTTTCCTTCGCCTGTGACGGAAGCACAATACCTGACTTAGTAGTCTCCTCAGCAACTGACTGCTTTAATACAACTCTGTCTCCTAATGGTAATAACTTCATTTTATATTCCTCCTAATCAACAATCTTTATTTTTAGCACTCATTCAATGTGAGTGCTAACATATTTCTTATTGTAATCATTTTCCAAAAAAAATCAACCCCTAATTTTTACTTTTTACAAAATATACACAATCTTTTTTTAATTTTATTTTCCCAGTCCGATTTCCCGTCCATAACAAAACAGATATTGCTGAGCATATCCGGCATATTTGCCATATTTTTCACAGGCAAATTTCTCTATATCCTCTTTCTTTTGAGCTTCTCCAAAATATAATTCTTCCATTATTCTTTTCATCCAGACATCGACAGGGAATGCGTCAGTCATACCTAAGCCGAACAAAAGTACACAATTTGCCACCTTTTCTCCCACACCCTTTATAGTCATCAGAAGTTTTCTGGCTTCCCATGAGGAAAGAGACTTTAGTCTTTCATAAGTTATTTCTCCTGATGCGACCTTGCAAACCGCGTCTCTTATGTATGGTGCACGAAAGCCTACCTTACACGCACGAAGCTCGTCCACAGAAACCGCCAGTAAAGCACCTACATCAGGAAACGTATACACAGTTCTTCCGTCCTTCAGTCTTATTGCCTTGCCATATCTCTCAGATATTGTATGCACAATCTGTTTTATATGGGGTATTTGTTTATTTTGAGATATTATGAAGGATATAAGTATCTCAAAGAAATCCTGTTTTAAAATTCTGATGCCCGATTTTTTCTCACAGGCTGTTATAAGTCTCTCATCGGCACTGATGATTCCATATTTTATTGCAGTATAATCAGTATCCATGTCAAAATACATTTTCCATATTTCATCATATTCTTCCATTGACACGTCATAAAGGGTAACCATATTATCCCTTTGGAACACCCGAAGATATCTATTATATGCCAGCAATTCGTATTCTTTTTCACCCAATCTTGTAAAATGAAAGCATTGTCCACATTCCAATATATCCTCAATATCAAAATCGCAGACATCTTCTAATATTATATTATTGTCTTTAGCATAAATATTCATATTTTCCTCTTCTTATTACTTTTTTCTCTTTTGACTGCTATTTTCTCTTTTATGACTAAATTGTTTGATTAAACAGCAAACCTATTATATACTAAAAATATAATTATTTCTATAATGACTGCTAATACATTAATTATCTTACTTATAGGAGGAACTATGGCGGAACAATTATACACTATACCGGTTAACGATGCCTTTGACGCGGATTGCGAATGTCCAATTTGTGCTATGCGCAGGGAGCTTGAGCAAAATGCAATTGAATACACAATGGGACCAAGCTATATGGAAGACGATAATCGCGCAATGACTGATAAGCTGGGCTTCTGCTCTCATCATATTCGCATATTATACGGAGAGAAAAACCGTTTGGGATTAGCCCTTATGCTCAAAACCCATACGGATAAGACTATCCGTGATTTAAAAACCTTAGCAGCAAATAAACCGCTTGCCTCAGGGGGATTATTTAAAAAACCGCAGGCTTCAAGTGTAGGCGAATATGTTAATCAGCTGGAAAGCAGCTGCTTTGTGTGTGACAGAATTGACAATACCTTCAACAGATATTTTGATACAATCTTCCATCTGTGGAAAAAGGATTCTGAATTCAGGGAAAAATTTAAGTCTTCAAAAGGCTTTTGTACATATCACTATGGTGTTTTGTATGATTATGGTGCCACTAAGCTTGCTAAGGAGGCATATTCTGAGTTTTTAGACGCACTAAATAAAGTCTACTTCGACAATATGGAAAGAGTAAACGGAGACATAAGCTGGTTTATAGATAAATTTGACTACCGCTTCAAGGACGAACCCTGGAAAAATTCCAAGGATGCCCTGCCCCGTTGCATAACCAAAACGAACCATACCATAATCGAATAGAAAAAGAGAAAAACAGCTGCCACTACATCACAGTGGCAGCTGCTTCCATTTTAGGGTTTTCAATATAATCTCCTGTTCTATCATCCCGAACATAATTTTCACTCAGATACTTTCTGTATTGGTTCAATTTTCCCTGATATATTATCTCCAATTCATCCCAAACCCTGAAATCCTCCGGTCTGACTAGTCCCGGCTTTTTATCAAACATTCTGACACCAGACTTCTGTAGTACAGAATACACAAACTGAGAGCAGAAATAATTATATTTTCTCTCAACTGCCCGATTGAACATTACTCCGAATATTCCCATATAATTATAGTGATATAGATTTTTTTCTTTTTTAAACTTATCAAGAATCTTCAGGAGTTTTCTATGCTGATTCGCCGTTAGCCTGAGTCTCGCAACCTGACATACTGTATCCACATCTCTACCAAAAACTCCCTTAGTTATATCCTCAGAAATGAATCCGCAATCAAATGGATTCTTGAGTTTTTTTCTGGCAAAGCTGTACATCTCATTCAATTCTATATCAAGGGCAAGGGATGTATGAGCATAAGGTTCCTTTGTCCACATTTTTATAACATTTGAAGGAAGGGTTGATGTCTTCGAGATAACAATAAAAACGCTTTTATTTTTTACAGTATTTTTTTTTTGATTTATCTTTTTGATATTCTTCTTACTGGAAGCTGTTTTCTTCCCCATAAAAAACACTCCTAAATACTATCTATTATTATTCCTGCGATTTTTTCATATCTTCTTTAATCAAATCCTTAAGCTTCAAGGCTTCATCCTTAATTCTTGACGAGGCTCCTCTGGAGGTTATTACTCCGGCAATCAATCTGACAGCTTCCTCATATCTGCCAAGCTTCCTCGCAATATCAGCCAATATGTATTTCAATGTGTTTTCATCCATGCCGGCAATAGGAAATGCCTCGTTTGATATGGCCTCAATAAAGCCCTCATAGGCATTGGTAAGACATTCCATCTCGTCCTTTTCCAAGTCCTTGATCTGAGGGTCATTCTCAGGTAGAGACAACCTCTTACCTCTGATAACCCATGCCAACTTCAGGCAGGTATAGGCCTTTTCACTGTGCTTTGCTTTTTTTACCACAGAGCAAAGAACTGCCAGCTTGTGCCTTAGGATAGAATCATCATAGGAGAAGGTTGATATGCTGTTATCAATACCTTTGAAGCTGCAGCTTATCTCATCCTTGATATCCCGCATCTGCCTTGTGGATAATTTGCCAAAATATCTGGTCACGGACGAATAACCACACTTATCGCAGGTTATTACGTCATACTTAAGAGGATCCGCAAAATCATAAATCGGTCTTAAGTCTGTGTCCTTACCTGATGCCTTGAGCTTTCCGGCTCTTACACATTTTGAAGTAAAATTCAAATCACAAACCGGACAGGTAAAGTGCTTATCATAGAGGATATCCGCCTCTGTTCTCTCCGGCTGTTTTTCAGTTTTACTCAATTTTTCTGATACTTTTTCTGTCTTCTTATCTTCAAAAACCTTGGTATTTTCATATTTTCCAAGTCCAAATTTTTCCATTCCGGAAAATAAACCCATAATACCCTCCTAATTTGGCTTGTATGAACTCTTTAAAGATACAATCCTATTAAATACAAGCTTATCATCCGTTGTATCCTTAGTATCAACGCAGAAAAATCCATGTCTCAGGAACTGGAAGGAATCCCCCTTCTTTGCTTCTGCAAACGCTGCCTCAAGCATACAACTTTTAAGAATGGTAAGGGAATTAGGATTGTAATTCAAACTGCCATCCTCATTCAGTTTACCCTTCTCTTCATCTACAATATTCTCATATAATCTGACCTCAGCAGGTATTGCACTCTCCGCTGATACCCAATGTATTGTACCCTTGACCTTACGTCCTTCAAATCCGGAGCCGCTTCTTGTCTCCGGATCGTAGGTACAATGTATCTCGACAACCCTACCGGTTTCATCCTTTTTGTAATCAACACATTTTACGAAATATGCCCCCTTAAGGCGCACCTCATTACCCGGGAAGAGACGGAAATATTTCTTAGGTGGATCCTCCATAAAATCCTCCCTATCAATATACAGCTCCCTTGAAAAGGCTACCTTTCTGGTGCCAGCATCCGGATTTTCCTGATTATTGTCAATATCAAAGTATTCAACCTGTCCCTCCGGATAGTTGTCTATAATTAGCTTTATCGGATCTAGGACAGCCATCATACGGTTTGCCTTTAGCTTTAAATCCTCTCGGATGCAATACTCCAGCATGGCATAATCAACAGAGCTGTTTGATTTGGAGATACCAACCAGCTCCATAAACATTTTTATTGATTCCGGTGTAAAACCACGTCTTCTAAGTGCTGCTATGGAAACAAGTCGTGGGTCATCCCAACCGTCTACAATTCCATCCTCCACCAGCTTCTTAATATATCTCTTACCTGTTACTACGTTGGTAAGATAAAGCTTCGCAAACTCTATCTGTCTCGGTGGGTGCTCATATTCCAGCTCATTTACAACCCACTCATATAACGGCCTGTGATCCTCAAACTCCAGGGTACAGATAGAATGTGATACCCCCTCAATTGCATCCTCAATCGGATGTGCAAAATCATACATCGGATAAATACACCATTTATCCCCTGTATTGTGATGAGTCATTCTTGCAATACGGTAAATTACCGGATCCCTCATATTCATATTAGGCGATGCCATATCAATCTTAGCACGCAATACCTTAGATCCATCCTCAAATTTGCCGTTCTTCATATCCTCAAAAAGGGCAAGATTTTCCTCAATACTTCTATCTCTGTATGGACTGTTTTTGCCCGGCTCGGTAAGAGTTCCTCTGTACTCTCTTATTTCCTCTGCCGAGAGGTCACACACATAAGCCTTTCCCTTTTTAATCAACTTAACTGCAGCCTCATACATATCATCAAAATAATTTGATGCAAAGAATACCGCATCTCCGAAGTCTGCTCCCAACCACTTCACATCGGAAATGATTGACTCCACAAACTCAGTTTTCTCCTTAGTTGGATTCGTATCGTCAAATCTAAAATTAAAGGTTCCACCATACTGCTTGGCAAGACCATAATTCAGGAGAATTGACTTAGCATGTCCAATATGGAGATAGCCGTTTGGCTCCGGTGGGAATCTGGTAACAATCTTATCATACTTTCCCTCTGCTAAATCCTTCTCTATTTCCTGCTCAATAAAATTCTTTGATGCAATTTCGCCTTCCATAAATGCCTCCTTAAAATGTCCCTTCCCACAATCATAGCATTATTTTTTGTCTTCGTCAATTTCGTTGACAATATCAAATGCACTATCCAGCTCCGGATTATAATTATTCGGTATTTTATCAGCAGTAAATTCATCCTCATCCATAGATATTTCCTCAGCATCCTCCAGTATAATTGTGGTCTTTCTAGGTGCAGGAATATCTTCTGCAATTTCCTCTGCAATTTCCTCTGTTGCAATAGACTCAGTTCCCTCTGTAGCTTCCTCTGTTGAAGCTGTCTCAACCTCTTCTGTCTCTCCTACGGATATCTCTGTTGTTTCCTCTGAGTCAATTGTCTCAGCCTCTTCTGTTTCTTCCTCTAATACAGCTATCTCTTCTCCGGATGTCTCTGTCACTTCCCCTAATGCAATTGTCTCAGCCTCTTCTGTTGTTTCCTCTACGGAAACTGTCTCTTCTTCGAATATCTCTGTTGTTTTCTCTACGGAAGCTGTCTCTTCTTCGAATGTCTCTGTTGTTTCCTCTATGGAAGCTGTCTCTTCACCGACAGTTTCTATCGGCTCCTCTCCGGCTAAATCATTATCCTCAGCTCTCATTTCACCCACAAGCTCTGCTATAGCCTTCTCGTCCAGCTCCTTATTAAGCTTCTTAAGCTTAACTCCACAACAGATAAGCCATATAAGAAGAATTAGAACGATTACGCCTGCGGCAATTGAACCAATGATAAAATTCTGTTTGGTAAAGAAACCTCCATCATCTGTATCAACTGCATCTGTTGGTGTCGCATCAGTCAGGGTTGCTATTATCTCATCCTCCGCATCCGTCGGAGTTGCACCCTTTTCATATCTCAGGAGATTCCCTTCTACGATATCATAGATATAAAGTCCCTCTTCACCATCAACATTTATGGCATAAACCAGATAATAGTTTCCGTTTCCAAAGGCTTCAGACCAGTATGCAGAGTAAGTATTTCCGTTTATCTTTACATCCTT
>JBJENB010000004.1:0-3073 GCA_051879975.1 Wujia sp. | reverse complement strand
CTTAAACCAAAGCATAACATGGTAGAGGAGATAAGATAAGACTATTATCTCCAAAATATCAGCCCAGGTTATATGCGGAAAATAAAACCATTCAAAACTTGTACTTAATGATGTTAATAGTTTCTTCAACGATAGCACCCCACATACTACATTAATTCTTACAACTGTCTATTCACCCTCGCCTCTCCATCCGGTCTCGGCTGTCTGTTCACTTTTGCCTCTCCATCCGGTCTCGGCTGTCTGTTCACTTTTGCCTCCCCATCCGGTCTCGGCTGTCTGTTCACTCTTGTCTCTCCATCCGGTCTCGGCTGTCTGTTCACTCTCGCTTCCCCATCCGGTTTCGGCTGTCTGTTCGTTCTTGCCTCCCCATCCGGTTTCGGCTGTCTGTTCGTTCTTGCCTCCCCATCCGGTTTCGGCTGTCTGTTCGCTCTTGCCTCCCCATCCGGTTTCGGCTTATCTACATCAAACTTTGGAATGGCTGTTACATAGTAATAAAAATCATCATCTTCAAATTGAACGGATTCTTTTTTGCTATAATCTACTATCCCCTTAAAGAATTGAACCACCAATGCAACTATCATTCCCAAAATGGTGCCAAGGAATACTGAACCCAAGGAAATATCGACTCCCAATGAGGCACTGCACACCATAAAGCAGATTACGTTAAGCAAGCCACCGACTCCGATAGCTATGTACCATGAATAGTTCACAGGTAGCTTATACACTATCGTGGAAATCAAAACAACAATAGAAAATACAATAATAATAAGCAGCATTTCTTTATTCTTCGCCATTGCATCCAAAATATACGAATATGCATTAAAATTATCTTCCTCGGTAGAAGCAAGAATAAGCGTATGTGCCTCCTTCGTGAACAGTGCAAAGTTGTAGGTGACAACACCCATTACTGCCGGTATTATGCCTGCAATTCCCGCATACATCATTATGATAAACGGAAGTGCATATTCCAAATGGAACATAAAAAGCACCGGTGTAAGTCCCAGTATGAAGCTACACTTAGGGAACATCCTCATGTATAGGCAATATAAAATTATTAAATATAAGGCCCAAAGGATACCTAACTCCACAGATGCTGCAAATGTATTAACCAAAACCACAAGTCCCACAACAATCATAACAACCGGACTTGATACAAGGGCACATATCAGTGCCAACCAGAATGTAACCATTCCCCTGTCAAACAGACTTGAATATCCAAACAAATCATTTAGTTTTGAAAACATAATGAACGCTGCAATAAAATGTATTATAGGAGTTGTTATCTCATCATACTTTCTCAAGAAATCTCTTATATAATTCCTCACAGACAATAAACCCGACATTTACTCATTTCTCCCTTCACTGGCGGAATTCTCACCCCTGTTGTTCTGTGCCACAGTATATTGGTGATTTTCTCTATTAATGCGCTTCTGATTTTCTTTTCTAATCTGCTCTAATCTTTGCTGTTCCAGCATTTTTCTACGCTCAATTATCTGCTGTCTGTCCCTTTCATACTGCTGTTGATGCCTGAGGGCCGCCTCATTTTGAGCTGCTATCCTTGCATTGCGCTGCTTGACATTCTCAATAATCTGCTGTTCTCTAAGTTTTTCCTCTCGTTCCTGACGTTGCCTTAATAGTTCCTCCTTATTGACACGAGGGCCTGCCACCTGCTGAGATCTGTTCTGCCGTCTTATTGCTTCCTGGTTTTCTTCCTCTTCAGCAAATATATCATCCTGATGCAGTCTTCGCTTTGAAGACCGGGTATTTAAATCAGAGTCAGCAACTAGCTTCCCCCTATGTATAGGTCCACCCTCCAATTCAATCAAATCCTTTAGATTCGAATTATACTCTGCCAGTCCTTCTCTTGCCCTATCATATCTGTAACCATACAGAAGATATGAAAATACAAAATAACCAAAGCAAAACAAAACATACCAGCCAAGGAGCTTATACATCACATCAAAATAATCAACCTCACTAACCTTGGCAAGCATATCATCAAACTTCATGTATACATAAAAAGCGATTACAACCCAATATACCACTGTTGCGGAAACCCAGGTTTTCAGAACATTATATCTCACATAATCACTCTTATAATATCTGCTCATAATAAGAGTTCCCGAGCCCTGTTTCTTCTCAAATAATGCAATCTTTGTCATAAGACTGACTTTCTTCTCGTCAATCATTATAATACCTCGTTTCAAAATCTATTTTAATTAACTATACAAACATACTCTTCCTATTTTATCATGTATCCAAAACTATTTCAAGGAAATGTAATGGTAATAACCAGACAATCCTCTACAGCCTCTGCGGATATATTTCCTCCCATATCATCGGTCAAAAGCTTGGCTATGGATAAGCCTATTCCGGTGGAGTTTTCTCCACTTTTTACAGTGTAAAAACGGTCAAACAGATGATTGACCACTATATTATCAATAGCCTTGCTATGATTTTGTATGCTTATCTTTCCATCGCAATTTAGGCTAATTCTGCAATCACCATCACTGTATTTTATTACATTGCTCAGCACATTATTAAAAATTCTGGCAAGTGCCTGCCTGCTCATACGACGATTCACCTGCTCGTGGCACAGTTGAATTTCAGGTTCTATATTGGCTTTTTTAAATTCTGTATAAAAAGAGGCAATTGCTTCCTCTATTTCAGAATTGAGGCATACATCCTCTATATCTTTCTTAAAATCATAAGAGATAGATATGGAATATTGAAAAAGCTCAGCGGTGAGCCTACGCATCACCTCCAATCTATCTTCGATAACAGCAAGCTGCTTTCTTCCCTCTTTCGATAGATTATTCTCCTGTTCCTTCAGTATATCCACATAGCCGCATATAGCTGTAAGGGGAGTCCTGATATCGTGAGCCACATTGGTTATGGTATTTTTAACCTCTATATCACCATCCACATACCTGAGATAAGCCCGCCTCAGCTCCTTTTTTGTTTTGTTAAGTGTAGCCGCCAGATGTCTAATATGACGGTTGGAAGAGTTAACAAATACTTCGTTATTGGTATCCTGGTTTATTGCATCAGCAAAGCTTTCGCAAACAGCATC
>JBJENB010000003.1:0-3081 GCA_051879975.1 Wujia sp. | reverse complement strand
TAATTCTTGCATTTTTGTTTTTCTACAACAAAATATTTGCAGTAACCTTTGATGAGGGCTTTGCAAAGGCAATTGGAGCGAAGGCTGATATGTACAATTTGCTGATTGCCATAATTATAGCAGTAATCATTGTACTTGGAATGAATTTGGTTGGCTCGCTGCTCATCTCTGCACTTATTATTTTCCCGGCATTGGCAGCAATGAGTCTGTTGCAAAGCTTTAGAGGAGTGGTTATTTGTTCGGGAATAGTATCCGTAATTTGTGCAATGCTTGGAATGCTTACATCAATTGTATTTTCAACACCGGTTGGTTCAACCATCGTTATGTTTGATTTGCTGGTATTTGTAATATGTTATTTATTAGGAAGGATAGTGAGAGGATGAAGAAAAAGATTATTTGTGTGTTAATGCTTTGCTTTGCCCTGACAGGCTGTGGAAGCAAGGAGGGTTCAAGGCTTACAACGGAAAACCAGATTGATAAGGTGCTTCAGGATGGAGTAAATAGTGAGCAACAGAGTACGGAGGTCACTACCGAGACAACTACTGAGGTGACAACTGAGGTTACTACTGAAGCGACTACAGAGGATACGACAGAGAATGAAACCGATGCAACGGATGAAGCCTCGACGGAGGAAGCTGAAGAGCTGGTACCTGACATAGATATGACAGAAATGAGTAGTGATATGGTATATGCAACTGTATATCAGCTTATGACGGATCCCAATACTTATATAGGAAAGATTATTCGTGTAAAGGGTAATTTCTGTTCATCCTTCTATGATGTAACAAACCAGTGGTATCATTGTGTGCTGATTCAGGATGCCCTGGCATGCTGTGCCCAGGGACTAGAATTTATCTGGGAAGACGGATCCCACGTATATCCCGATGATTATCCTGCGGAATACACGGAGGTAATAGTCACCGGAACCTTTGAGCTCTATGAGGAAGAAGGTTACATATATTGCAGACTCAATAATGCAACTATGGAATGGGTTCAACAGAATTAATTATATAAAAACAAAATAGCCATATAGCAAAATATAGTCCGAAATCGGTAGGTGAGAGACCGAGCTTCACGAATTTTCTGCGAGGCAGGAGACGACAAACGCTTCTATCGTCGTCAATGCCTCACATATAAAACTGAAGTGAAGCGAGAGTAACGAACCGTGATTTCGGACTATATTTTGCTATATGGCTTTTTTATGTAATTACGCCTCTTTTGCAGCCTTTCTTTCCTTCTTCTCAGCTTTAATAACATCCTGGAAGTTTAGCATATCCTGAGATATCTCCTTGCTAAGGTAAAGGAGACATATAAGGTTTGGAATTGCCATAAGTGCGTTGGCGATATCCGAGAAGCTCCAAACCAGCTGAAGAGAGGTTGTAGCTCCTATAAATACTATGAGCGAGAAGAACACTCTGTAAATAATATTATACTTATGTGAGTTAAATAAATATTCAAAGGCTTTCTCACCATGGTATTCCCAACCCAGGATAGTAGAGAATGCAAAGAGTGCAATACCTATTGTTACAAGCCATGCACCCACATCGCCCAGTACAGTTCTGAATGCCTGAATTGTGAGGGATGAACCTATATATGCTTCTTCGTATGAATATGTACCATCTGAATTGAAGATATATGCATTTCCGGCACTATCTGCCCAAGTGCCGATAATGGTTCCGTCATAGAAAGCAGTTGCCGAATCGGAAGGTCCCTTATCAAGCTTGTCATAAGCATCATCCGGATACATAGTGAGAACAAGCTTCTTATCTCCGGAAAGCGTAACGGTTTTGTTTTTTTCATCGTATGACATATCATATATGGCATCTGTTGTCTTACCCTTTTCAGAGGTAATGATATCAAGCTGAGATGCTTCAATTTCGTAGGAGCCTGAAGCCTTTTGCTCTGTTGTACCGATTACACCTGAGCTTGCAATTGCAAGACCTGTTATAGTACATACAACTATGGTATCCCAGAAGGTTCCTGTCATATTAATGTAGCCCTGACGAACAGGATTATCTGTAGTGGCTGCAGCTGCAGTAATGGCAGCTGAACCCATACCGGCTTCATTTGAAAAGCAGCCACGGGCGACACCGTATCTCATTGCATTTGACATAGATGCCACGATTGCACCAAGCATACCACCGGATACAGATTTAATGGAGAATGCCATGGAGAAAATACTCTTTAAGCCGTCAGGTATTCCTGAAATATTACCGAAAATGACTATTATACCGGCAATTACATAGAATATCGCCATAAACGGAACTACAACGGATGAAATCTTTGATATTGATTTAATACCGCCAAGTACAATAAGCAGTGTGAGAATTGTAAGTATAATTCCTATAAAAACAGGACTTATATGAAATGTTGATTCCATGGATGATGAAATGGAATTGGCCTGAGTCATATTACCTATACCAAAGGATGCAACCACAGCGAAGAAGGCAAATAACCAGGCAAGTGTAGTGCCTGCAAATTTGTTCTTAAAGCTTTTTTTCATGGTATACATCGGACCACCGGACATCTCGCCCTTCTCATTTACTTCTCTGTATTTGATGGCGAGCATACATTCGCTGAACTTGCTTGTCAGTCCGAAGCATGCTGATATCCACATCCATACCAATGCACCGGGACCACCTGAAACCATGGCTGTTGCAACACCAACAATATTACCGGTTCCAATCGTTGCCGCCAGAGCTGTTGTAAGCGCTGAGAATGGTGACACATCACCGGAACCTCGACTTTTGGTACGAGCTTCCTTGCTAAGTGTACTTTTTAGAGCATAGCCGAGATTTCGCCAAGGTAAAAATCTTGTTCTTATTGTCAGAAACACACCTGTACCAACAAGAAGAATAAGCATTACCGGACCCCAGACAAAATCGTCAACTGCAGATACAATGCTTTCAATATTCATGTTTGTCCTCCATAGTGTAAATTGTGATAAAAGTTTTTATTACATAAATATGTTGAAGTATATCATAAATATAATTTCCGGGCAATAAATAAACTACTAATTAATACCAAGAACGAAATCTTTTGCAAAACCGCCGTTGTTCATGATTTCTTTTGTATTGCAAT
>JBJENB010000002.1:0-3082 GCA_051879975.1 Wujia sp. | reverse complement strand
TAACCTGAAGCAGTACCGGTAACGATACCATAAGCATAGTCAGTTTCCCTATAAGCTCTATCTGGGTAGCAACTGCTCCATATCCGGCATCCCTGCTTATTCCTGACGCAAACTCACATATATATGCTATTCCTATCAGCTTAAGCAGGATTACAAGATAAGCTTTATCAATCTTGACATAGGTAAAAATCTGTTTAATTACATCCAGGATTGTCCCAAGTCTGGAAATGCATATTGCAATAATTGTAACACAGATTGCTACACTAATCATGCTGCTCATTGCCGGATTAATTGTCTTTATGCTAAGAGCAAGCATAATTGCTATAATAATCAATGCCATTATTGCTGCAATATTCATTACATACCACCTCTTCATAAAACACTGCGTACTTGCTTAATTTAAAAATTAAACAAAGAGTTTATATCAGAAAATAATTGATAAACGTATGGTATAATCCAGGAAAGCACTATAATTAATCCAGCAAGACTTACTAAATATGCTTGGTCCTCACGTCCGGAATGTTTGAGAACCTGATTCAACAGGGAAACAATTATACCTACTGCACCTATCTTAAAAATAATCTGAATAGTCATATTTCGCCCCCGCCTTAACAAACCATATTTTCATCTACTGCATTGTATGCTAAATTAAAAAGGTCACCAAAAGAATTCCCCCGAGTATCCCCATGGTTATTGCCACCTTCATTCTATTGTTTAAATCCTTGTCCAAATTGCTTATATGCATATGTATATGCTCCCTTTCCAAATCTATTCCCATTTGTTGAGAATAAATATCCAGGTATCCCAGAGTGTTACCTATGGCATTTAAAACGATTATGTCATCCCCTTTTAAATGTCCCTGTTGTTGTAATATTTCCAATGAAGAGCTCCATATATTAGAAACCGTATTCTCTCCTATATGATCCGATTCCTGCAGCACCGCATTATGTTCTTCCTTGTCCTGTATCTCTAACAAATCATCATTTTTTAGATTATTTGAAAGCGTAGATAACCAATCACGAAAGGGCTGTCCACACTTATACGAAACTCTGCTGCAAGCTTCATACAGCAAAGCATGATTATATCTGATTTCACCAACGATATAACCCAATATTCTCTCTATCTCCTTAAGCTCTGTTACTCTGTCCCTCATTTCATTTGCATTCATAAGCCCTATAAGCATGCCACCGGTAATAACAGCTATAGCACCTATCAATTTGCAACACAGTAAGACTGTATGAATAATTCATTACCCCTCTCATCAAATATACTCTCAACACTACCTATTCCCCTTGACCTTCCAAGTATTATGTATCTGTCAAATACCTTCTCCTCTACAAGCTTTCTAAGCACAGGTTTTGTCCTAATGTCGTCTATTGAATCTCCATGAACGGTAGCAACTATCCCACAGCCACAATTAATTACACACGAAATTGCCTCAATATCCTCTCTGCTTCCAATCTCATCAACAGCAATAACCTTGGGATTCATGGAACGAAGAAGCATCATCATCCCCTCGGCCTTTGGACAACAATCCAATATATCTGTTCTTATACCAACATCATTTTGCGGTATCCCCATATAACAGGCTGCAATCTCAGAACGCTCATCAACAACTCCAACATTCATCCCTCGGCAATAGCTGTTTCCGTCAGATACCAACCTGACTATATCCCGTAACATGGTAGTTTTACCGCAACCCGGAGGTGAAATAATAAGTGTATGTAATACCTTACCGTCTCTAATGATATATGGCATAATTTCCATAGCACAGCCCTTAATCTGGTGTGAAAGTCTTATATTGATAAATGAAATATGCTTCACGTTCTTCACTCTCCCCTTTTCTAATACAACCTGACCTGCAATTCCAACCCTATGTCCCCCTCTGACCGTGATAAAACCCTGTCGAACCTCATCCTCGTAGGCATACAGAGAATAATCCGACACATAATCAATGGTACTTCTGATATCATTCTGTGAAACACGATATGCTATCCCTCTATCCTGTGTAAGCCCTTTTTGTTCATTTAAGAAATATTCGGCATCTGAAAATGCAAGTATAAGTGGCTCGTTTACTCTAAGTCTCAACTCAATCAAATCACTATAATCTATATTAAACTTGCAAAGCATACACCTGATACCGGGTGAAAGCATTTTCAATATTACTGTTTTCATTAATTTGTATTGTCCCTTCAACATTCACAATTTAAATTGCCCTATAAATAATATATGCGACAGGATATTATATTATGTCATCCTCTCGCATATAAAAATTTTATCCCCACTCTTGACAAAGAGCCATCTATCCGTTAATCAACAAAACGGCGTATGTTACCATACGCCGTTCAAAAAGGGTTTTATTCCCATTATTTACAAAAACAATTTATTTATGCTTTCTTTGAGTACTCACCTGTTCTTGTATCAACAATAACATAGTCACCCTGATTGACAAATAGTGGTACCATAAGCTTAGCACCTGTCTCAAGAACACATGGCTTGTTTGCGTTAGTAGTTGTATTGCCCTTTATACCCGGCTCACACTCAGTTACCTGAAGAGTAACATTGATAGGTGGCTCAACACTAAATACCTCTCCATTATGAGAAGCAAGTGTACACTCCTCGTTCTCCTTAACAAACTTCATGGCATCTGCTGCAAGACTTGCCGGAACAGGAACCATATCAAAGGTCTCAGGATCCATGAAGTAGTACAAATCACCATCCATATATGAATACTGCATCTTTCTACGCTCAATGTGGGCTGTCTCAAACTTCTCTGTTGGACGGAAAGACTTCTCCACAACACCACCGGACTTAATATTCTTAATCTTTGTACGAACGAAAGCTGCACCCTTACCTGGTTTCACATGCTGGAATTCAATAATAGTATAAATATTTCCTTCAAACTCAATTGTTACACCATTTCTGAAATCACCTGCTGTAATAGTAGCCATTATATATAATCCTCCTTAAAATTCACATATAGGACATTTTAATATAAATACCAATATATTTCAACTAAAAAGTTTTAAATCAGGGTAACACTTTTAAATTTTATGTGCTATAATATATTGAAGCTTATACT
>JBJENB010000001.1:0-3103 GCA_051879975.1 Wujia sp. | reverse complement strand
CAGATATATTGTAGGGTCTTCTTCACTTTTCTCAGTCTTATATTTAATCTTATATTCTCCACCTGCATCCTCGAAGCATTCCTCATTTAAAGAACACGAGAAATTAAAGGTACCTGTTCTGCTGTTTCCATTTGAAGTAAGAGCAGCAGCACCAATACTGAAATCAAGGACAACATTTCCTGTCGCATCAATTGTATAATAACCCACTTTCTCACTGTTCATCTCAATAGGTAACGGAGTCGATGTTACTACTGAAGCTGAGTTAATAAAATTCCTGATATCCTCTGAGCTTGGGTTGGTGGCATCATAGGCTATGATAGAATCAAGCTTGAAGGAAAAAACAGGATTTCCCACCAATGTCCATGTATCACTATCCAATGGCAACTGGAAATTCATACTAAATGTAAAGCTGTCCGACATTTTAACAGGCCATGTTGCACTTGAATTTGAAGGTGCAACAGTAAGATTGTTCACACATGCAAGGAAATCCTGCTCTCCGTCTGCTCTCGGACTAAATCCCCCGGTAGTAATTACCGACAAAAGCATCAGTATACACATCAATAACGCAACTGCTTTCTTATGTTTTTTCACAAATCCAAATCTCATAATTACCCCCCTATTACTAGCAATATGTTTCTCCCAACAAAAAATATATTTCATATAAAAGGGTACAGTACCCCAATTATCAACATATACAAAATTATGTTATCATAAAGCATAGGTTTATTCAAGTATATTCAGTAACTACGAGCAGTTTTTCTCTTAACACCACAAAGCCCTACAACCGGAAACATCCGATTGTAGGGCTTGATAATCAGCTTAAAAACAATATTCTTACGACTAAGCCTCAGTAGTCTCAGTCTTTGCCTCCTCTGAAGCAACCTCCTCATCATCAAAAAAGCTGTCATCAAAGTCGTCATCATAATCATCGAAATCATCAAGATAATCCGGTGTAAGATACTTGTATACCGCTACACAGATTCCAACAATTATTGTAAGTACGCCAACGATAAGAGCGATTGAAAGGAATGCGTTCTTTGCCTCCTTTACACACTCATCCTCCTGAATTATTACTTCATCCATCTTCTTCATTATATAATCCACCCTTTCCATTATAATTATTCTTCTCCATGCAGAACACATCTGCCAGATAGCTATAGTTTATCACAGCTTCTTCATCTTTACAAGGGATGCAAACATTCTTTTTTCACCTACACGTTCAAACAAAACGGTAATCTCCTTATCACTTCCTGCAGGTGCTATGGCTGTGACAACACCCTTGCCAAATTTTAGGTGTTTTACATTATCTCCAACCTTATAATTCTCCCCTGAGGAAGCGCCAAAGCCTGTTCCTCCCATAGGAAATGCCTTGCCAAAGCCGGGATTGGCCGAGGGATTATTTGAATCCAATGCAGACTTATTCTGATATAAAACAGATGCCTTCGTATATGGATTGCTGCTTGCATACTCATTCTTATTAATCTTTGGTCTTCCAAAGCCTACATTACTGATTTCAGTGGAAGAAAGCTTCCTGTCAAAAGCACCCTCCATGCCATTCATCTCAATATAGTGTCTTGGTATTTCCTTGATGAATCTTGATATATCACAGTACATGGTAGAACCATGCATCATTCTCTGAGAGGCTGCCGTCATATATAGCTTCTTCATGGCTCTGGTTATTCCCACATAGCAGAGTCTCCTTTCCTCCTCCAGTGCATCCGGGTCATCAGAATTAAGTGACAGGCTGCTTGGAAACAAGCCATCCTCCATACCTGTCATAAATACATAAGGAAATTCCAGTCCCTTGGCACTGTGAAGTGTCATAAGTGTAACCTTCTGGGAGGCAGCTCCATCCTCATCCTCGTCTTCATCCACATCTGCCACAAGTGCTATCTCCTCCAGCAGCTCCGTCATGGTAGGGGTGTCAGTGTTCTCCTCATAGGTTACCACCTTATTTCTCAATTCATTGATGTTCTCTATACGAGCTTTTGCCTCGTCAGTGCCCTCAGCATTCAGCTCATCCATATATCCTGTTCGCTCAAGAATAGCGTCAAACACTTCGCTTAAATAGTTTTCTTCTGTAAGCATTTCCTTCAGTCCCTCAATCAAATCGGTAAACCTTCTTATCTTGTCCGCCGACCTTGTCATACCGGGAACCTCCTCAATATCAAGCAGTGCATCATAGAAATTCACTCCGTTATTGATTGCAAAGTCTGATATCTTATCAATGGATGTTGCGCCTATTCCCCTTTTGGGAACATTTATGATTCTCTTTACCGCTTCATCATCATAGCTGTTTACCAAAAGCTTCATATAGGATACTATGTCCTTGATTTCCTTACGTGCATAGAAATTCTGACCTCCATACACCTTATAAGGAATATTGTCATATATAAGCTTCTCCTCAAGGACACGGGACTGGGCATTAGTCCTATATAATATGGCTATCTCTCCCAGTGAGCCACCCATACTTCTGATTCGCCTTATGGAAGAAGTGATTCCCCCGGCCTCCGCATGCTCATTGCTATACCTTGTAAATGTAACCTTCTCACCATCCTCTGCCTCAGTCCACAAGGTTTTATCCTTACGTCCCTCATTATGTGAAATGACATGATTTGCACTGTTCAGTATATTGGCAGTTGAGCGATAGTTCTGTTCAAGCTTTACAACCTTTGCATCAGGATATTGCTCCTCAAAATTTAAAATGTTATAGATATTAGCTCCTCGGAACTTGTATATACTCTGGTCATCATCACCAACCACACAAATATTTCTATATTTCTGTGCAAGCATTTTAACCAATAAAAACTGAGTATGGTTCGTGTCCTGATACTCGTCTACCATTATATACTTA
Organism: Wujia sp.; assembly: GCA_051879975.1. Classification (GTDB taxonomy): domain Bacteria; phylum Bacillota; class Clostridia; order Lachnospirales; family Lachnospiraceae; genus Coprococcus_C. Next base: position 249 of record JBJENB010000001.1, on the reverse strand, counting down.
AATCTCTCCTGGTATTCAGCCAGTACATCCGGATTGGTTTCAAAGAGGAAAATGGTTTGAAAAATCAAATCATCAAAATCTAATGCGTTATTGCTCTTAAGTCTTCTCTGATATTCTCTGTAAATCTTTGCTATCTGCTGGTCCCTGAAGCTGGTTGCATGCACCCTCTCATAGTCATCAGGTGACATGTATTCCTCCTTTGCCTTAGATATCGCAGCAATTATAGCTCTGTCCGGGTACATCTTCGGG